>DATEMI010000477.1:0-22038 GCA_035275665.1 Terriglobales bacterium
CACATCGATTCCAGGAACGCAGTATTCTTGGTGGATTCCCGTATTGGAAACGAGGCATCGGCCCGAGGATCGACTACCTTTTCGTCTCGCGCTTTCAACAGCAAGACGGTTTCATCATCGCGCTGTTTTCCGCAATCAGCGAGATCTGCATAGATGAGTTCGGTGAGGTCGCGCAAGGAAGCGTCAGCGTTATTGCGCAGAAGCTTCGTGATTCGATCAAGGCCATAATCGTAATTGGGCTCTTCGCCTCTTTCCACTATTCCGTCCGTGACCATGGCAAAGATGTCACCTGCTTGGAATTGAATCTTCGTGCTCGTGTACCCGTCCTCTGCAATGAGGCCGAGCGGCAATTGTGGAACGCAGTACCTGGTAATGTCGCGCGTGTTGTGCCGGTAGTGGAGCAGGGGCACGTGTCCGGCCGACACATACTCAGCTTCGTGGCTGCCGTTGAAGCGCAATGCCGCGAACGTGGTGTACATGTTCGGCTCCTTGACGGTCGGCAGCACGCGATTCAAATCGTCGAGCAGCCTGGTCAGAGGCTGGCCCAGCAATAATCCATAGCGCACCGCAGTTTTTACCATTCCCATCAGGACGCCCGCGCGGAAGCCATGTCCGGATACGTCGGCTACGTACGCGGTGACGTTGTTGGCGTTTGCTACCAGGTCCATCAGATCTCCGCCGACGTCGTCTTTTGGCACACTCCGGCCATGAGCTTCCACCTGCGTACCGGTGTATGAGAGCGGGGGAACAAGAGTGCTTTGCATCTGGGAGCCGAGGGAATTGCGTTTCCGCCGGCTCGACTGCTTCAGAGGCTCGCCGGAAAAGATTCCCAGTTCCGGAATAACGATCATCTTCGAGATGCTTTTCATTCATGACTTCCAAGCAAGCAGAAAATCTGTCGTATTAGAGTTTCGCGCGCTCAGCGCGTCACCTCTGCGGCTAAACTTTCCAGCAGTTTTCGCCAGCCGGCCTCAATCATCTTTGGGCCATCGGGCCATTCGATGTATGTGCCCTGGTGCGTGCAGACAAGATCCGTCCCTTTGTCGCTTTGCAGAAACTCAAAGGTAACGAGAGACGCGGACATGCGCTTGTCGTTCAAGTCCATGGTCGATGCAGTCACGATGCGCTGGTTGGGAGCGATGTCTTGGAACCGCCCTTCGTTGATGAGAGACATACCCGCGATTGGCGATCCTTCCTTCATGCGATAGCGCAGACGCTCGGAACCGCCAACGCGGAAGTCCATGGCGTACTCCTCGATCTTGTGTCCCTCGCCTTCGGCAAACCAGCGGCACTTCTTGGTCGCATCGGCAAACGCGGCAAATACCTTCTCCGGAGGCTTGGGATAACTGCGCTCAAGAACAAATGTGCTGTGAACGGCGGATGGCTGCTGCATACGTGAAGTCCTTTCCCTGCTTCCTGCAATAGTGAAGCACTTACTTCAGTGTATTTCGCAAGCAAAAATTGTCAAGTTAAAACTTCAGTATCTGGGCGAAGCAGGAGCACGCGGTTGCGTGAATGGCTGGAAAACGCAAGCGACTGAAGCTGGACTAAGTTCCCTTGTAGGCGCTGCCGACGGTTACGTTGCGAAAGCGAGCGGGAGCCGCGCCGTGTCCGGTTCCCATGGTCTGCATGGGTTGTCCCTTGCCGCAGTTAGGGGTGCCCCAGAGTTGCCACTGATCGCGTGAGCAGATGGCGTCCATCGAGTTCCAAAATTCCGTTGTGATGCCGGAGTAGGATGGATTTTTCAGCATGCGTCCGAGCTTGCCGTTCTTGATCTCCCAGCCCATCTCGCAGCCGAATTGGAAGTTGTAGCGCTTGTCGTCGATCGACCAGGAGCGGTTGGTCTCCATGTAAATGCCGTGGTCGGTGTCGGAGATGAGTTGATCGAGCGTGAGCGGTTTCGTTCCGGGCAGAATGCTAACGTTGGTCATACGAATCAGCGGAATGCGATTCCAGCCTTCAGCGCGCATCGTGGCGTTCGAGCGCTGCCCGCCGATGGTGTGTGCCGTCTCGCGCGAGGAAAGATATCCGGTGAACTGGCCGTTGGTGATGATCGGTGTGCACTGCGCAGGAACGCCCTCGTCGTCGTAGGCAAACGTTCCCAATCCGGGACCGTGCTGCTCAGTGGCATCGGCTACGACGTTGACGAGATCGCTGCCGTAGCGCAGGTTGCACAGTTTGTCGATGGTGAGGAACGACGTGCCGGCGAAGTTCGCTTCCATGCCGAGGACGCGATCGAGTTCGATCGGGTGTCCGACAGACTCGTGAATCTGCAGTCCAAGTTGGGAAGAGCCAAGAATGATGGTGAACTTTCCTTCGGGACACTGATCGGCCTTGTGCAGCGCTACGGCTTCTTCCCCGATGCGGCGGGCGTTCTCGATGAGATGAAGCTCGTCGATCAGCTCGTAGCCTTTGTTCTGATACTGGCCGCCGAAGGAATTTGGATACGAACGCTTCTGGATCTCAGTTCCAGCGAAGGCGTACGCATCGTAGCCGGCACCGGTGATGAAGCGAGTCTGATGAATGTCGGAGCCTTCGCTCGAATAGAACCACTGCTCGTACCGACGAAGCGTCATCTGAGCTTCGGCCAACGTGACTCCCGAAACGGAACGCATTTCCTTGTCACACGCCATGAGCAGCGCGAGATTCTGCTCGATCGAGGTGCTGAAGGGGTCGATTTTGTAGGGATTCGTCCAGTCGGCGGTCACCGCCATCTCCGGTGCGAGATGAATCGGATGCTGCTGGACGCGCGACGATGCGCGCGCAATCTCGACTCCTCGCGCAGCAGTTCGCTCCACCGATTCGCGGGAGAGATCGTCGGTTGAGGCGAACCCCCAGGCGTTGCTCACGATCACGCGAATGCCGATGCCGAGTGATTCGGAATCGGCGGCATGGCCGATCTTGCCGTTCTTAGTGGCGAGTGCCCGCTGCCGGTCGTTGACAATGCGCGCGTCGCAATACGTTGCTCCGCGTTTTGTGGCTGTATCGATTGCCCATTGCGCAATCTGCTTCATCATTTAACGAGTATATAAAGAGCAGCCGCATCACTGCTTCGCCAATCCAGAGTCGCAGTCAGTAACCGAAGGCATTGATGGTTGGTGCAACTAATTGGCGGAAGCGTGTGCGAGTCGAACACACCCTCGGCACCGCGAAGGTGCCGAGCGCCGGTTTTGAAGACCGGGAGGATCACCGGATCCCATTCGCTTCCGCGTACGTTCAACATAACAGCTCGGCTAATTTCGCAAGAAGCTGAAGGGATTTCTCTTGCCAAATTCGTGCGCTATTGTCATGAACACTACACGTCGCTCGCTAGGCCAAGGGACCTGCTGCCGGGCAATAAAATCTGCCCGGTCGTCCCAAGTGGCAGTAAAATAGCGCTGCTCCCTCCCAAGCACCCAAACACAGCAGAATATCCATGACCATCCGCCGTCGCCTCAATCTCTCGTTTGCCAGTCTGATCCTGCTTTTCGCGGCGACGATCTTGGTTTACTTGTGGAGCGCTCATTTACGCACCTTGACCATGGAGCGTCTGGATCGCTCGTTGAATCGCCAGGTGACGCTCGGACGCATTCAGCAGGACATCGACAATCTTCATAAAGAAGTTGCACTGCTGAACAATCTGGCGACGGAAAGTGATCAGAGCTCTCCGAATTCATCTGCGCGTGACCTATTCGACGCAAAGCTGAACGACGTCACCGCGGAGATCGAGCAATTCAAGAAATTGAGAGTGGCAGGCGAAGCTTCGCTGATCGACGAACTGGATTCGACGTACCGCCTTCTTGCTCGAAGCTGGCGTGCGTTCTATGAGCAACTGGGAGTGGAACAAAGTTGGGCGATCGCCAATGCGGCCAAAGCTGACGCACTCAGCTACAAGCTGCTCATCGACACACTCCCGGCAATGCAGAAAGCTGAACAACAGCGCGTACAAAACGATGAAGCGGAGTTCGCGCGCGTTGGGAAACTAACTACGCGCCTGAATGCAATCACCTTCAGCCTTTTTGTTCTTGTAGCCGTGGTCGTGGCCTTCGTAATCTCGCGATCCATCGTGCGTGGCTTTGCCGCTTTGCAACATGGCGCCGACCTTATCGGCAACATGAATCTAGAGCACCGGATTGATCTCCATACCAAAGACGAGTTAGGCCGATTCGCGCAAACTTTCAACATCATGGCCGAGAGGCTCGATGTCTCGCGCAAGGAGCTGACGGAAGCCAACGCGGAACTCGAGCGCAGGAATCAGGAAATTCGCGAACGCCAGGCGCGTGAGTTAGCCATGGCAGCAACCATCCAGCAGGGACTGATGGCAGTACGAATGCCGGACCTTCCCTTTGCGACGATTCGCGCAAAGAACATTTCCTGCACGCAGATCGGTGGCGATTTTTATGACGTAGTGCCCATCGATAACGGGGTGGCCGTCATCGTTTGTGACGTGTCAGGCAAGGGCATGTCAGCAGCGATTATGGCGTCGATGCTGCAGGGCATGATGCGAGCAGAACTCGCGGCCCAGGTACCTCTCGCCGAGATTGTTGCCAGTGCTAATCGCTTTTTCACTCAAAGAGATGTCGCCGGAAAATATGCAACCATCTGCATCCTCGCTATCGAAGGAAGCGGCCGAATCGAATACGTGAACTGCGGACACGTATCTCCGGTGATTGTCCGAAAAGATAGGCTCGAACGTCTCGAATCCAATAACGCTCCGGTGGGACTTCTCGAGTTCATGGAATACGAATCGCGAACCATCGAGCTCGAGCCGGGCGAAAAGATCATTCTCGTCACGGATGGTGTAACCGAGGCCGCAAACGCCGAAGATGAGATGTTCGGTGATGAGAAGCTTGAGGCAGCTGTGACGAGTGACAATGCGTTCGAAGCTGTGTTCGCCGAAGTAAGTGCGTTCTGCGGCGAAACTCCTCTGAACGACGACTGTACCGTCGTGGAGATTGCGTTATCCGGCAGCCCTGCCGAGGCTGGAATCGCGGCGGTTGCTGTGGCGAGCTAGCCTCCTGTCCTCGCGTGGCAGGCTTAGATGAACCCAGCTACCTCAACGGATACTGTGGGTCGCCAGGCAGGTGGCCATCGATCTTGACGACCTTTAGCCCCGGATCTACGTCTCTTGCCGCCATGAACGCGATCGCTCCTGGAATCACTTTCACCAGATCTGCGGCCATGCTGTTGGAATAGACAATCTTCGGACCAGATGTCGCTTCCGCGCGGAAGATCTTGGCGATCCAGTACTGCTTGAATTCAGCTTCTGTCATTGAATAAAGCTGCTTCAGAATGACATCGCGCTCACGGCTGGGCGGATTTCGCACCAGAAGGACGATTGGCAGGTCTGCGTTCCAATATTGCTGGTCGCCTCGGAAGATTCTGCGCGCCTGGCTCAGAGTTAAATCGCTCACAGGCGCAGCAGGATTTACGACGACGGCGACGTCATTAGATTTCGATTGCCCATTTCCGCTGAGCACACCTCCGAAGAGCGTGATCGTCAGCAAGAGCATTTCGATTGTTCTTGTTCTCCGAATCATTTGGCTCCTCAGAAAGTAAACGCGGTCTGCAATGCGAGCGCATTGGATCGCTGCGGCAAAGGATTTCCCCTGCCGTTGCGATATTCGGCTTTAAATGCTGCAAAGTCCGAAATGTCGTAACGCATGCCGAGCGTCGATTTTCGCACGTTTACAAAGTCAGGAAGCGTTGGTTCGTTCCCTGGCACCTGCAGATAATCGTACCGGTAGTACGGTTTCCACTTCTTGGCGTCGAACGGCAGACGATAAGCGATCTGCACGTATCCGCCTTGATTATCGAAGGTGCGTCCAGTGAGTTCGCTCCGGTGATGAACATTGGCGAACTCAGCATAAAACTCCGGCGTTTCGCCATTCCAGATGAGATGTCCGGAGGCGATCCACTCGCGGAAGTTTTGACCATCCGTGAGAAGAGTTGTGCTGGGAAGCGTGATCTCGTCGTGGTAAACGGATCCGCCGATTTGGAAATGCCGCAGCGCCGGCGGACGAAGATAGAAATTCCCGAGCCAGGCACGATTGTTGTTGATATCCCCGCTATCGCCGGCGCGAGCAATATTTAAGGAGCGTCCATTTCCGATTCCCAAATTGTAACCAGCACCAAGTAGACCCGACGGAATCGATCCTTCTGACTGCGCGCCGATGAAATGCACCGGAATGAAACGGCTGCCGACGACAATCATGTCCGGACGCGCGATCGTGGTTTGCAGCCACGCTCCATGATGGAAAGCGGTGTTCCAGTAGTTCACCGGTGTGTGATAGCGGCCAAAGGAGAACTTCGCCACATCGTTCCAGTCGTAGCGAATAATGGTTCTCTCCAGATCGACGTTATACACGCCCGGTGTTGCAGTAAGGCTAACTTCTGCGAAGTAACTCACCTTTGGCGAGAGTGCAGAGGCGAAGTGCAGGACGAACTGTCCGAGTTGGAATCCGCTATTCACTCCCCGTGCGCTGTTTGCACCGAAGTCAATATCGCCAAATCCTCTGATCTTGAGATCCGGATATTCCTCGCCCGCACGCGCCAGCACGGTATGCATGCTTTCCATTTCTTCTGCCGTAGTGGTTGCCGGAGCAGGCCTCGGTTGCTGCGCCTGCGCGATGGCAGCACTGGGTTCCGATTTGGGACTTGATTGAACTGGGGCGGCAGCTGGGCTGATGGAAGCCGCAGACTGCTTCGCCTCCAGCTCTGCCACACGCTGCTCGAGTTTCTCGATACGCGCGAGCAGCGCCTGCACATCAGCGTTAGAAACCTGTTGAGGGGCATCTGCAGATCGTCCCCATGCTCCGGTTGTGAACACTACGGCGGTAAACGCGATCAATATTGGACGCATATTTGCCTCGAAGATTGCGCGAACAGCAAAAGATTTAGGGAGGAAAGAAGCCTGATGATATCAGCGAGACTGGATTTTGGCTCAGTGTTTCTGAGCAGTAAAAGTGGAAGGAGTTCGCGCGGGCTGCGGCAGCGTATAGATAACCTCACCCGGCTTTGCGAGACGCAGTTGCTCGCGCGCTTCCTTTTCGATTGCTTTAGGATCGTTCTTTAATGCCTCGGCGCTTTTCGTGAGTTGTTGGTTCTCCTGCTTGAGTTCGAGGATCTCTTTATTTAGGGCGCGATATTCGGTGCGTTTGTGGGAGTAGATGACCATGCCGTTGGCGCCGAAAATCACGTGATATGCAACCCACACGGCGACGAGACACAAAGCGAACGTCGCACATCTACGTCGCCAGTCGTACGCTTTTTGCCACGCTGCTTCGAGAACCGGTTTAAGTTTTCCCATTCGCTAGTGCAGAACCCACTGCTTGGCGGCTTCGCTCAGCTTTGCTGAATCGGCTTCCGATCGGGCTTCGGTGTAAACGCGCACAACCGGCTCGGTTCCCGAAATGCGATATGCAACCCAGGAGCCGTCGCCAAAAATCAACTTCAGTCCATCTGTGCGTACAACCTGCGATACCTTACGTCCTGAAAATTCACCAGGATCGGCAGCAACCTTCTTAGTGAACTTCTCTTTCACTTCAGTCGTCAAGCGGAAGTTCTCGCGTACAGGGAAGAAGGAACCAACTTTGTTAAATAATTCCTGAAGAAGTTCGCGCATCGATTTCTTGCGCGTTGCCACCATTTCGCAGCAGAGCAGTCCGGCGATGACCCCGTCTTTTTCGGGAACATGTCCTCGGATCGTGAGTCCGGCGCTTTCTTCGCCGCCGATGGTGATCTTGTCCTGCTTGATCAACTCGCCGATGAATTTGAATCCCACTGGCGTCTCGTACAGTTCCAGCTTGCTCTTTTCAGCGATTGCGTTGAGCAGATTGGTAGTGGCGACCGATTTTCCCACACCTGTCTTCCAGCCGCGTGTTGCCAGAAGGTAATCGAATAGCAGAGCGATGACATAGTTCGGCTGGATGAACATTCCGTCCTGATCAACGATGCCAAAGCGATCGGCATCGCCGTCAGTGCAGATCCCGATCACAGCTCCGGTCTGTTTCATCTTGGCACGACACTCGTCGAGGAGCTTACCTTCGGGTTCGGGCGCGTGTCCCCCGAAGAGTACGTCGCGGTAATCGTGGACGCATGAGACTGAAATTCCGTTTTCTCGGAGCAGTACATCGGAGTATCCGCGAGCTGCGCCCCAGAATGGATCGAAGACTACTTTGATTCCGGACTTTTTTATTGCGGGGAGATCCACCAATTCCGCGAGACGCTTCAAGTATGTCGGTCGAACGTCCACTTCTTCGCTTGCGACTTTTTTCTCTCCCGCGCCGTTGGTGGGCCCGGGATTCAGAGCAGAAATTTCCTGCTCGATGGCCTTTGTTACTTCCGGTAGTGCAGGTGCGCCGTCTGGAGTCGAGTATTTAATTCCGTTGTACTCCGGGGGATTGTGCGAGGCCGTAAAGTTGATGCTGCCGTCGGTCTTGCGCGTGATGACCGAGTAAGCGATCGCGGGAGTCGGCGCGGCTTCTGGAATCACGAGCGGCGTCACGCCATTTCGCAAGAGAACGGCCGCAGCTTCTGCGACGAACGCTTCGCCGAGAAACCGAGGATCGCGTCCTACTAGCAGCTTTGCTCCGTTCGCGTTCTTCGAGGCCACATAGCGCGCGATGCCTGTCACTGCGCGGCGGACGTTTTCCATCGTGAACTCATCGGCAACAATTGCGCGCCATCCGGAAGTTCCAAATTTGATCTGTGTTGCCATCATGACCTCCACGCAAAAAACCATCTATCGTTTACGAAGCCGATGGTACCGTCCACCATAAGTTGTACCGCGATAAGATCCACTATCCCGCAAGCGCCTGAGCAGGAGCAAAACGCAATGGAGAGAATTCGCGCAAATTCAGGCGTGGCTTCTTGCCTTGGATTAACTCGGTCATCAGCATCGCAGTAATAGGTGCGAGGAGAATGCCGTTGCGAAAATGTCCTGTCGCTACATAGGTTCCGGGCAGACGGCCCGCTCCCATGATTGGGAGGTCATCGGGAGAGCCCGGACGCAAACCAACCCAAGCATCCAGGATCTTTGCCCCCCCGATCGAGGGGACGAGGTTCGCAGCCTTCTGATGTAGTTGCTGAATCTTCGATGACTCTATTGTCTTATCGAATCCGCAATCTTCGACGGTAGCTCCGATGATTACACGTCCATCTTTTCGCGGAACCAGGTATATCCCATGCGAGCGAATCACATGGCGAAGCTTACAATCGTGCGGAAGCACGCTGAGCATCTGGCCCTTTCTCGGACGTGCTGGTGCCGCAGCTCCGGCAATCTCATTCGCCCACGCGCCGGCGCAGTTTACAAACGTTGCTGTTTCATAAGGAATTGCCGAAGTGCGCACCTTGATCAGATGCTCGCGCGTTAGCGTCAGAGCTTCGACTTGAGCTTCATGATGAACAGTTATGCCCAATCTTTTCGCGGCTTCAATGGCAGCTCGCGTCAGCAGCGCCGGATCGATACTCTGCTCGGAAAGGAAGTGAACGCGTGGATGCGGTGCGAGGCCGGGTTCCTGCTGCGCTAGCTCAGACTCACATACAATTGGACCATCAAGGCACTCGGATTCAGCCGCCACATACAATGCGCCGCGCGCTTCAAGATCAGTCCGCAGCCCCGAATGAAGTTCCACCTCTTCGACAAACGCTGGATAAAGCGCCGCACTAGCCTTGGCGAGCTCGCGCATCGGTGTTCCCAAATCGGGATCCATGGTCACGAGCATTCCGGCCGCAGCGCTGGACGCCTCCCGTCCAGGCTCGCCACGATCAAGAACGGTAACAGTGGCGCCCGCCTTGCGCAGCTGAATAGCAATCGATAACCCGATGACGCCCGCGCCGGCGATGACTACATCGGAAGTGTGCACTCTAGGATTGTAAATAGAAAGCGAGTCTCAGGAACCTTGGCGACCTGCCGTAACCGATGCTGTCTGCGCTTGCTGCGCTCCCGTTTGCGAACCGCCTACGAGTTTGGAAAATACGATCAGCCGCTCTGGCGCCGGTCCAATGTAGTACGTTGGATAACAGGTGATTAATGTCAGGCGGGCGTCTGGTGAATTCTTCAATACCGAAAGATCGCTCGGCTCAACGATTCTCTTTCCGGTTACCTGAAACGTGTATGTACGACCACCTCGACGAACTTGAATCTCGTCACCCTTTACTAATTCGTAAATATGACGAAAAAAGGTGTCGCGGTGAGCTGAAATGACGGAGTTCCCGATTTCCCCGGGAGCCGGCGTGCTCTTCAGGTGGCCTGGGCCGACGCGCAGCGCACGGTGATTCGTTCCTTCAACGACGATGACATCCAAGTTGATTTTCGGAATTGAAACGCGGGTCAAACCGTCGTCTTCGACAGCCTTTACGTTTGTCTTTTTCCCCTCCGTGCTCTTCTGCTGTTCCTGCCACTCGCGCTGGAGTACCTTTTGCTCGTGGTACATCGCCCAGTATTCCGAGCCGACGTAGCCCAGAATCCCAACGCCGATGAGCATCAAAATTGCCGACAGTCGTTGACGAACGACCATCCCGCGGAGCTTCTGCCATTCCGGAAGACGCGTCAGCTCACCGCGACGAGCCCAAACTGAGTGAGCGATGTTCCGCATCTTTGCTGGATCGAATCTTTGCATAGACACACAAACGCGCCAGAGGTTTGGATGCAGAAATCCAGAGAGGCGCGATTATTTGTGAGCTGGGCGGGTGCGCAGGGCAGAGATCACTCCACCCACAAGGATGCCGAATCCAATAATCGAGAGCAGCGGCAGCGAGCCGTTGCTGTTAGGCAGATCGTTCGCAAGCGGCCGCGGGAGTGGTGGAAGGGTTGAACTTTGCGGTCCGGTTGCATTCGCCGTAGCAGCCGTTGCGGTCACGGTAAAGCGTACCTCAGATTGTGTTCCCGAAATGGGAGCGCCGTTGGCGTCTACAATCTGAACAAGAATGTCGTGACTGCCAGGCTTGAGTCCGTTAAAGGTGTAACTCGTATCCGTGGTCTGAACCGGATCACGTCCGTCGATCCGGAGTTCATAAGTTGGGCTGCTCGCGGCTGTCGTCGAAACCTGCTGGTACTGCACAACAACGTACGCTTTGCCCGAGTCCTCGCTCGGCCTCGGCGAGATGATGTGCACTGGCGCTCCGGCAGCGGCCGGTCTCTCAGCGCCAGCAGAGCGATGGAGTGCCCATGCCCGCCGATGTAGGGCAAAAGGTGTCGCGATCGCAATGAGCAATATGAGGACGGCGATACGAAAGTTTTTCATGGCGCTTCGTACGTTATTACCTGGTTACTATTTATGAGAACGTAAATACCACCTCTATCCCTGGCAGTTCCACAGCAATAACGCCTCCGGAATAGCTGACCTGAGCGGGACAAAAGCAGCAGAATCAAATATTTGCTTTCTTAATGCTGCTGGTACCGAGCTGGTTCTCACACCAGCACCTGTATACACCCTATGCAATTCCGTAACCTAAGCTCCTGCCCAGAGTAGAAGAATGAGAGATTTTTCGCAGGGGGGAACAGCCTCGGGTACCAAGGTTACTTGTGCCGCTACAGAGAGAGGTTCATAAAGTGCCGTAGGCCGTGATTCCAGTCCGTCACAGAGAGAGCATGAGTTTGGCGCGCTACAAATCGATATTGTTCATTGTGGCTTTCTTGTCGCCAATTGCACCTGCGCGCGCGTCGATTCCGAGTCAGCCGGTGACTCTGGAGCCGGTGGTATTTCCGTTTCAGAATGAAGATGGGGATTTTGATCCTGAAATGATTCCCAATTCGGCGGTGGCGAGCAGCGATCATTGCGACCAGCTTGCGCGTATGCAGGAAGAATTTGAGCACGGCATGGCTGCCTCTGAACTGAGTCGCGTTCAAGGACCCGAGCAGCATCTGCCACTCGGTGTCTCAGGCAAGTTTCGACTCGGCGTCGCGAACGTTTCCGATCCCTTTTCAGTACTGGTTACGGCAATCGATTCCGAGTTCGGAAATGCTGCCGGGCCGGCATCCCCTCTGCCTCGCGGAGCTGACGGTTTTGGTGAACGTTTTGGGATCTCACTAGCAGGTCAGGCGACGAGTGAATTCCTCTCAACATTTCTTTTTGCCAGCATCTTTCATCAGGATCCCCATTATCACCAGGACACTGGTGCTCCGATCAGGAACCGCATCCGACATGCGCTTTCCTATGTCGTGGTATCTCGTTCCGATTCCGGGAGCCAGACGTTCAATTTTGCCGAGTTCCTGGGGACAATTTCATCGTCCGTCGTTGAAGGTAGTCTTCACCCAGAATGGAAGAGAGGGGCGGGAGCGAGCGCGCAACGCATCTTTATCAGCATCGGCTCCGACTCAGCATGGAATTTAATGACCGAGTTTCTGCCCGATGTTGCGCGACACGTGAACCCGCGATTCATTCTGCTGCGGCGATTGGCGGAAAAAGCGGCCGCTCAGAATTAGATTTACCTTTTCACATTCCGAACGCCTGGTCTTGCCGTGAGGAGTCCGCACCTGACTCCAGCATCGTGCGCGCGGATGTTTTGCAATCTGTATGGATCCCTCGCTCCTGATCACAAGAAAGGAACGCGCGAGCATCCGCTCGGAGTGACACAGCGGAGCCCTAGATTTTCACCTCGACTTCCAACCTCTCCATCATGTCGCTCAGCTTCTGATTAGCCCCATCGCGCTGCGTCTGCCATTGTGCGAGATCCTTGCGGAGAGTGGCAAGTTCATCCTCTTCGCGATTCAGCTCACCCGTGTAACGCTCTGCGAGCGAACGCGTTTCTGCTCCTTTCAAGGCGGTCAGGTTTTCGCGCAGGCGCTTCTGGTCGTCGAAAATGGAGTTGATTTTCGTTTTTGTGTTCGAGATCTGCTGCTCGTAATGCGCGATCTCGTCCTTCTGTTGAATGATCGGCCGCAGGGCGTCTTGAATCTTGTCGTTTGCCCAGCCCTGGCGGCCGAAGATCGCAATCTGATCGGCAGTGATGTTGGTGAGCGCGAAGCTGGTGCCAAAGGAATGGACTTCATCAAACTCGAGGGAAGAAGATTGCGAGGCATCGACTTTCACGCGAAAGCGATATGCCGAGGCAGAGGTCTCAACTGGCTTTGCTCCTCCAGCAAGCTCCCACCCGCTGCGTTGCGGATGTTCGATTATGACCTCACGGGTATTCGCATCCTGATTGCGAACGATGTAGGTCTGATGCTCGCGTTCCTGTGATTCGTGGAAGAGAACGCCGCGATGGATGCGAACCAGGGTCACGCGTTGTCCTTCGCCTTTGACTTCTGATTTGATCTGCACCGCCGGGTCGGCTGCATACGAAATCAGCCGCTTCTCACCGGGACGAATTGCGTCCATCAGGCCTTCTCCGGCGAACGTCTGTGCCTCCTGAATGCTGAAGCTGCCGCCATCGAGCGTAAGGCCGCTCGTGTTATTGAGCCAGAGCGCGCGCAGACCTCGCGGCTCACGCGGATTCCACAATGTGACCTTCTCGGCATCTATGCGCGCCTGAAGGATGGGCACGAGCGCTGACTGATTTTTGTGAATAGTAATCGGCTGCTTGATCTTATATTCAAACACGTCGCCTAGATCGTGCGTGTCAGCGGTCGTTTGTTGCGATTCCAGAAGATCCGTAAGATTTCTGGCTTCATTAGGCTGAGCTGCAAGGTTGAGGCTGCCATTCCTGACAAATACGCCGCCTCCATAGCCTGCGCCGATTCCAGCACCAACGAAGTTTCTGCTCTTCTTGTCCGCTCCTCCCAGGAAGCCGTCGGCGGCTATTCCTCCGGTGACGCCTGCAAGCGGTGGAGGTGGCGGTGGTGGCGCCATCACTTTAGCCGTCTGCAGTGTTTCCTCGTGAGTCTGCGGCGTGAGCATTGCCAATTCGGGAAGACCTACAACCGGCCGGCGCGCATAGTACGGCTGCGAAATCTCCTGCACGAAGCTCTGCGGGGCTCCGGAGATCAATGAAAGCTCGACGTTATCCCAGTCTTCGCCGACGGTGTTGTCGACTACTGCCCAGCCTTGAAGGAGCGGCTTCTCTTTCGTATTGGAGGGAAGGACGATGCGGTACGTGCTTTTCCAAACTGGAACCTCGCTGATGTAACTGACGGAGAGCTCGCGGTCGCCACTGCCTTCGGTCGAGATAATCATCTTGCGGACATCGGCTGCGCGGCTGGATGCGATCAGGGAGAGATATCGGCTGACCTCTTCGTTCAGATCGTGTTCCATCAAGTGGACACTGGTTGCCGGCGTAAGGCGAAACGTGCGCAAATCGCCGGAGTCGGTGATTACCGATAGCTCGGTATGCGTCCTGCTTTGGGAAGCTTTCTCGTCGTCATTACTTTCGGAACTCGTGACGGTTTCGACGCTCAGCAGGCGCCCAATCGCGCCCTCTGAGCCGCTGTGAACTTCGACTCGGGCGCCACGTAGCGCGTCGAGAAATTCAGCGGTAGTGGTCTTTTCGCCAATCGGAAGCTGCAACATGCTCAGACGCTGATCGAGCGGAGCGGTCGAGTTGTAGCTCACATCAGTGATGCGTCCGCCGTTGAGATCAATTGTGGTCAGCGATTTCAGAACATCGTTTAGTTGCGCAGTTGTGAAAGCAATCGTAACGCTTTGATTCCCATGTACACGACCGTCGTGCTCAAAGTATCCGACGCCATTCTTGTACAGCGCAACGTGGCGCACCGGAAGGCGATCACTCACGCTAGGAGTTGCGGTTGCAATTACTCGCTGTGCAAAGGCACTCCCAACCATAATTCCCAAAACCAAAATGAAGCAGATTCGACCACGCATACACGCACGTCCTCCAATAGAGCTAATCCGTCTAATCAGGAAAAAGTTACGAAGCTCTAAGGGATAGACACCAGAGTTGCTGGTTCTTGCAGCAAATAAGTTGTGGTCTCAAGACATCATCGTGCGTGGCTTTAGGGGAGCCCCCGTTTTATGCGGGGGGGCGAGGCTTCGGCCTCAATCAACGAGGATGCGTTTGTTTTCGGCTTTAGCCGAGGGTGGTCACCGTTGCGGGACGTATCTGTGATCTGGGAAAGGATCGACCCCTGAATCGCTCCGACGAATACAGAGCCTTACTGCGGCGCTGGTGTTCTTGCGTCCACCTCGCGGAGCTCTATTGTGCCGCCGTGCAACAAGGTAGGACAGTCGCGGGCCAGCTCGACGGCGGCCCTGTAGGTCGGAGCTTCGACGAGGAAGTAGCCCCCAAGCCACTCTTTGGTTTCGCTGTAAGGACCATCGGTGACTCTTACATCATCCCCGGCACCGCGCAGGATGCGTCCGGGTTCATCGGCCAGCTTCTGCCCGCCAATCCAGGCTTTCTTTGCTTTCAGGCCCTCTCGGTAAGCGCCATATTTTTCCATCCACCACTTGTGTTTGTCGGCGCTGAGTTTCGCCCAGCCGGTGGCATCGTCGTGAAGCAGGAGCAGGTATTGCGGCATGTCAGTTATCACCTCTCAATTCGAACCGCTCTTGATTTCACTTTACGCGCGTGAACTGCGACAGTTCCGTGAACTTTGGGGAGCGCGCCTGCTTAAATTGCCACTCGCTGCTGATGTGATCGTCGTCGATGAAGCGGATGCGTGCGCTATGCATGTGTCCTTCGTCGCCGGTGACGATGTTGCCGCCCTCGACGAAATCGAAATCCAACTCGCCGCGTTGCGGGTCGTAGAGTGTAGCGCGAAGATGGGGCTGGTTTCCGGCGATGCAGTAATGCGTCAAGACCAGTTGGCCCTTATCGATGTAATAAACGGTGATCATCGAGCCGCTACTGTGCGGGAGGGCGTCGCTGGTGAAGCGCTCCATGATTGCCGTTCCGGAGGAGATAACCTGGTAGTTCAGGCGGGAATGTTCCCCATTTGGTCCGACCGACTGCCAGTCTCCAGTCAGGCTTTTGAGTCGCGCGAACGCGGCAGTGGCCTGCAATTCTTCAGCATTAGCGGGTGGTTTGGCATGGAAGGCCGCCGAGACCAGCAGCAGAAGATGAAACAGTGTGAGGATGCCCTTGATCGTCATGGGAGCTTCTCCATGCGGGCGGCTTTCTGCATGTCCTCTCGCCCGCTCACTGGATCAACGGCTAAGTATGCAGAAATCGACAGTTCCGAAAAGAAAATTGTGGAAAATGCATACTCGTTAACGTATGGACGACTCGACAGTGCCTGATTCTCGCAGGTAGCATTAGAAGTTCCCATTTAGAGCCGATCTCGTGCTGTTCCCCCATTGAGCCGCAGGCTCCCAGACGCTCGTTGGGAAGAAAAAACATGCTGAACCGATGACACCGCCCAAGGTGATGCGTCTGTTCAAAAGGCTTGGTTGAACCGGGTTATGAACTCAATTATCCCCATGAGAAGTTCCAATTTGGGCAGGTCCGGAGCCCTCTGGCTGGCTCTCATCGTTGGTGTAGCGGCTGCAGTGTCAGCTTGCAGTTCAAAGCCAAGAGGTCCGCAGGGACCTCCGCCGGCGATGCGCGTGAAGGTCGATCTGATCAATCCGCAGCCGGTTACAGACTCGTCGGAGTACGTAGCAACGCTCAAATCGCGGCAGTCAGCCACGATCAGTCCACAGGTGGAAGGCTCGATTACGAGTATTTTCGTTCACTCCGGCGAGCGCGTGAATGCCGGCGAGCCGCTGATGCAGATTGATCCGCTGAAGCAGGAAGCTACGGTTCGCAACCAGCAGGCGAGCACAGCCGCGCAGGAGGCAAACCTGAAATGGGCGCAGCAGCAATACGATCGGTCGACGCAACTTGCAGCGGCTGGAGTTATTAGTAAGGCGGAACTTGATCAAGCTCGCGCGAATCTCGATGCCGCCAAAGCCCAACTCTCGGCCTTGAAGGCCTCAGTCAACGAGCAGGAGACGCAGCTTCATTACTACAAAGTCATAGCGCCGATGGCAGGGATCATTGGCGATATTCCCGTTCATATTGGCGATCGAGTGACCACGACGACGTTGCTTACCACGGTCGACAAACCGGGAAGCCTGGAGGCTTACGTTCAGGTGCCGGTGGAGCGCGCTCCTGATCTCAAAATGGGAAAGGGAGTTGAGATCCTTGGCGATCAGGGGACCGCAATTGCGAAGGGAAAGATCACGTTCACATCTCCTCAGGTGGACAGCCAGACGCAAACAGTGCTGGTAAAAGCCACAGTGCCGAACGACAATGGGCTCCTGCGCACCGCGCAGTTCGTGCACGCACGAGTGATCTGGGGAACGCACCCCGGAGTCGAAGTGCCGGTGCTGGCGGTATCTCGTATCGGCGGCCAGTTCTTCGTTTATGTCGCGGAAGACAGCGGCGGCAAGAGCGTGGCGCACCAGCGGCAGATCAAGGTGGGGCAGCTCGACGGTAATAACTACGTTGTGTTTGATGGCCTCAAAGCCGGAGACAAAGTCATTGTCTCCGACACGCAGATGCTTGCCGATGGCATGCCGGTGAACGCGCAAGTACAGGGAAGTTAGGTTATGTTTGTCGATTTCTTCATCAAGCGTCCGATCTTCGCCACCGTCTGCGCTCTGCTGATCATCCTTGGCGGCGCAGTCTCGATTCCAACTCTCCCGGTAGCACAGTTTCCCAATCTGGCACCGCCGACCGTGCAGGTGAGTGCGTTCTACAACGGAGCCAGTGCGCAGGTAGTTGAGACTTCGGTGACGACTCCGCTGGAGCAGCAGATCAACGGCGTCGAAGGCATGAAGTACATGACGTCGACCAGCGGCAACGATGGCACCAGCGGGATCAGCGTGATCTTCGATTTGAATCGTGACGTCGATCTCGCCGCTGTGGACGTGCAGAACCGCGTGAACCAAGCCCTCGGACGCATGCCCAACGAAGTGAAGACCACCGGCGTGAGCGTGGTCAAAGCGACAAACAATTTTGTCTTTGGTGCCGGCTTCTACGCGGAAGGGAACCGCTACGACAGTCTCTTTATCAGCAACTATCTTGATATCTACGTTCGCGACGCACTCAAGCGCATTCGCGGCGTAGGTGACGTGATCATTTTCGGTGAGCGCAAGTACGCGATGCGCCTGTGGCTCGATCCGGTACGCATGGCGACTCGCCAACTCACAGCGAGCGACGTCGTTACCGCTCTGCAAGAACAGAACGTGCAAGTTGCTGCAGGCGCGGTGGGGCAAGCTCCGGCGCCTCCGAATCAGCAATATGAGATCAGCGTGCGCGCGGTCGGTCGTCTCACCGATCCTGCACAATTCGACAACATCGTTCTTAAGACCGCGCCCGACGGCACGATTGTTCGCCTGAAAGATGTGGGTCACGCGGAACTGGGAGCCGAAAATTACGATTCCGGCTTGCGTTTCAACGGCCATCCTGCCGTTGGCGTAGGAGTCACGCAGCTCTCCAACGCGAATGCAATCGAAGTAGATAGATCCGCTATTGCCGAACTCGAACGGCTGTCGAAGAGCTTTCCTCCCGGACTCAAGTTTAACGTTGCGTTCGATACCACCGACGTTGTTGCGGATTCGATCAGAGACGTAATTACCACCCTCATCGAAGCCATTTTGCTCGTGATCTTCGTAATCTTCGTGTTCCTGCAGGATTGGCGCTCCACGGTCATTCCAGCAGTCACGATTCCGGTCTCGTTGGTGGGAACGTTCATCTTTGTCAAGGCCCTGGGATTCTCGATAAACACGCTTACCCTTTTCGGCATTACTCTCGCCACAGGACTCGTTGTGGACGACGCTATTGTCGTTATCGAGAATGTGCAGCGTCACATATCGGAAGGTGTGACCGAGCCGCACCACGCGGCTTCGGTGGCGATGAGCGAAGTTGCGGGAGCCGTCGTCGCCACGTCACTCGTGCTCGTTTCCGTGTTCGTGCCGGTCGCGTTTTTCCCCGGAACTACCGGCATCATGTTCCGTCAGTTCGCGCTGACGATCGCGTTTTCGGTTGCCATTTCGGCATTCAACGCATTGACGCTGACGCCGGCATTATCGGCGTTGATGTTGGGACATCACACCGGCGAGTCAGACCGGGGCATCTTTGGCCTATTCAATCGCGGTGTACACAAAGTCACGCATGCTTATCGCGACACCCTGAAGCATCTTGTTCCCCTGAGGTGGATCGTGGTGCTGGGGTTCCTCGCTGGACTCGCGTTCACATACTGGTTCTACCAGCGCGTGCCACGAGGCTTTGTTCCGCAGGAGGATCAGGGGTACTTCATGATCCTGGTTCAGTGTCCGCCGGGCGCTTCGATTGAGTACACGGAAAACATTGCGAAACAAGTCGACCAGGTGATGAGCCGCGAAAAGGACATCATTGGCACCTTCGCAGTGTCGGGATTCAGCTTCGCAGGAGCCGCGCCCAATCGCGGAATGGTCTTCGGGACACTCGCGCCCATGTCGCAACGTAAAGGCGACGAACGATCCGCAGAAGCAATCATCAACCGTCTGCGGGGACCGTTGTTCGGAATTTCTGGCGCCATCGTTGTCCCGTTTGCTCCTCCCTCGGTAAATGGCTTAGGCAATTTCGGCGGCTTTCAATACATCCTGCAGGATGAGGGCGGACACACTCCCGAAGAGCTGGGCAAAGTCGCTTACAGCCTGATCGGGGCAGGGAATCAGCCCAACAGTGGACTCACTGGATTGTTCACGAGCTACAGCGCGACCGATCCACAGTTCTTGGTCAGCATCGATCGCGAGAAAGCCAAGAGCCTCGGCGTGTCACTCTCGCAGATCACGAATACGCTGCAGGTGTACATGGCGTCGGCGTACGTGAATGATTTTGACTTCAATAATCGTGCCTATCGCGTTTACATCCAAGCCGATCAGCAGGCGCGCATGTCGCCGCAGTCGATGAAGCAGTTCTATGTGCGCTCGGACAAAGGCGGCATGGTTCCCCTTGAGAATCTCGTAACTGTTACGCAGACCACGACGCCACCAGTTATCAGCCATTACAATCTTTTCCGCTCGGTGGAACTGGATGGCTCCGCTGCGCGTGGGCAAAGCTCCGGTCAGGCCATCGCGAAAATGCAGGAGCTGTCGGCGAAGATTTTGCCACATGGATATTCGTACGCGTGGACCGGACTCTCTCTGGAAGAGATCGAATCTGGCAGCCAGGTCGTGCTGCTGTTCGCTCTTGGTCTTCTCGTCGTATATCTGACGCTAGCTGCGCAGTATGAAAGCTGGTCGCTGCCGTTCATCGTGATCCTTGCTGTGCCGATGGCCATCCTGGGTGCCGTTTTGGCACAATCTCTGCGCGGATTGATTAACGACATCTACTGCCAGGTCGGACTGGTGATGCTCATCGGCCTCTCAAGTAAGAACGCCATTCTGATCGTAGAGTTCGCCGAACAGTTGCGCGAACGTGGACTCTCGATCACCGAAGCCGCGCTTGAAGCGGCACGTATCCGTCTGCGCCCAATCCTGATGACCTCGCTGGCGTTTATGTTGGGCGTGCTACCGCTGGTGCTGGCGAGCGGGGCAGGAAAGAACGGACGCCAATCCGTCGGCACCACAGCCTTCGGCGGAATGCTTGCGGCCACCACACTCAACCTGCTGTTCATCCCAATCCTTTACGTGACGCTGAAAACGTTGCAGGAGCGTTGGGGAACTGGCGCGCCTCGGCAAATTGAAGAACGTCCCACCGAAGATGAGCGCATAGCGGTATAACGATTGCCCGCAATACAGAAGAAAAAAACCAGCCGGTGCGGCTGGGTTTTTTACTGGGATGAGCGAGCTTTGGCCTGCAACGGAAAAGATGGCTCCATGCGAGATCCGGTAAAGACTTGTTAAATCTCTCGTGGCGGCGCAGCTTACGCTAACTTTTTGGGTACAAATCCGTCTATTTAGACGAAGAGATTGCTGGAGGGTCAGGGGTGGCTCTCACGCGTTCTCCTCCCAGGCTCAGCGAGCTGGGTTCTTGCTGGCGCTTGGAGTTTCGCCCTCTCTAATCAAAATGTTCTCTCCACCCGTAGGCTTCGCGCCTACGGGTATTTTTTGCCCGAAGTATCGAGGCCGATCCAACACGTGTTTCGGTAGAAGAGCCTGTTTTGGAAAGCTTATATCCTCCTTGGACTGTCATCCCTCGGAGCGCCGCGACTAATTTTGATTGTTGAACGGTCTGGCGTGCGCTCCGGGGGATCTGCTGTCGTCTTGTTTCGAAACAGCAGGTTGCCAGCGCCACAAACCAGCGTCCTGATAACCGGTACTTTCTCGCGGCGGCGCGAGCAATGAAAGTTTGAACAAGGACATTTCTGTTAAACATTGATCGCGCATCAGCCGACCAGAAATTCTGCAGCCCGAAACGGGAGCGAGAACGACGAGTCCTGCAGCGTATTCTGAAGAGCTTCAGAATTGGGGTGCGTTCTTGCTCATCTCAATCGGAGGATGATTGAAACAGGTGCATCCATACCTTCGTTGTCAGTCAGTGTTCATTTTTTTTCTCTTTTCTGCCGTCCTACCCCTCATGTGGGCCCAGCCCGGTTCTCTTTCTAATCTGAGCCTTCCTGAATTGGAACGTAGCTTCAAGAACCCTCCTGCTGACGCGCGAATCATGGTGCGTTGGTGGTGGTTCGGCCCAGCAGTGGATAAGCGGGAACTCGAAAGAGAAATGCTGCGCATGAAGGAGGGCGGGATCGGCGGATTCGAGGTGCAGCCGGTCTATCCCCTCGCGCTTGACGATCCGAAGCATGGCTTCGATAACCATCCGTACTTATCGGATGAATTTCTGGATGCTCTGCGCTTCGCTTCCGAGAAAGCCAAGGAGCTTGGCTTGCGAATGGACCTCACTCTGGGCAGCGGCTGGCCGTATGGAGGGCCGGCAGTGCCAATCACAGAAGCAGCGAGTTCGCTGCGTGTTGTTCGCACCAAGGCCGACGGTCGTTCCGACAGTATTCCCGTGCCCAGCTTGGCGGCCGGTGAGACCTTGATCGCTGCTGTCCTGGCCACCGCCGATGGCGGTGGATCGGAGCACAAGTACCGGCAACTCGCGGAAATTCATGATGGGATCGTAACGCTCCCGCAGCAAAGTCACGCGGGAGAGGTTCTTTTCTTTATTTCGGGCCGTACGGGTATGCAGGTCAAGCGAGCGGCAGTCGGTGCGGAGGGCTTCGTCGTCGATCATTACGATCGGACCGCC
>DATEMI010000478.1:0-3335 GCA_035275665.1 Terriglobales bacterium
GCTGGAGTGAATGATCGGCCGCAGCTCTGCCATTCGCTTCGTACGCTTGAGCGGCGGAAGACGCATAGAGTCCAACCGCATCAGCCGTGAGCGACTGCCGCGAGGGAGCAGCATCATTTTCAAGGCTCCAGACAAACACGAACCCTAGCGCGACCAGCACCATCGTCAACCAGAACCAGAGAAAGATTTTGAGAAAAATGCTTCTCATCGCCTAGCTCTGATCGCCTCCGAGCGGGTAGATGTAGCCGACACCGCGAATCGTCTTAATGCGCTCCTCGCCGTCAGCTCGTGGCCCGAGCTTCTTGCGCAGGTTGCTGACGTGCACGTCGAGGCTGCGATCGAGGGCCGAGAGTTTTCGCCCGAGCACCTCCTGCGCGAGTTCTTCACGCTCAACCACGCGACCGGCCGACCGCAGCAACTGCTCCAGCAGGTTGAACTCAACCGCGGTGAGTTCGACTCTCTTGCCGGCAGACTGCACGCGGCGCGTGCCCGGATCCAGCTCTACATCTCCGATTTCTACTCTTTGGTTTGCGTCGGGCTGAGCGGTCTCGCGCGATCTGCGCAAGATTGCGCGAACGCGAGCCAGCAGCTCGCGTGGGTTAAATGGCTTCGGGAGGTAATCGTCGGCGCCGATCTCAAGCCCGATGATTCTGTCCACGTCTTCGCCACGGGCCGTGAGTATCAGAACGGGAACGCTGGATCTCTGGCGCAGATTCCGGAGAACTTCGAGTCCTCCCATATCGGGAAGCATTAGGTCGAGGACGATCAGGCTATAGTCGCCGGAAAGCGCGCGTTCCAGGCCTTTCGGGCCGTCATGCGCGCCTTCCACCTGGAATCCCTCCGGTTCCAGAAATTGCTTTACGAGTTGAAACAGATCTACGTCGTCGTCAACGATGAGGATTCGTTCCATAGCGATGGCCGTTTCGGCCAAAATGTCTGCTTCGGAGTTTAAACAAGTCACACCTGTTAGAGGCAAGTTCAGCCCGTTTGGAATCAGCGCTTTAGAGTTCTTTACATACACTTTCCGCAGTCTTAACGGTCGTTCTTCTCCCCCGTGGGTCTAAAAGGCGTGGAGAGGAAAAGGCAATGAAACACATTCAGCGGAAGTGGATTGGGATTTTCGCACTATTGATCGCAGTCGCCGTGATGGCGGCATTTACCCTGCGCGGCGGCGATAAGCCGGCCTATACAACGCAGCCAGTGCAGCAGGGCGACATCCGCCAGCTTGTACAGGCGACCGGCACCATCGACGCCGTGACCACCGTTCAAGTAGGTTCGCAAGTCTCCGGCACGGTTTCGAAACTTAATGCAGACTTCAATACGCGCGTAAAGAAAGGGCAGATGGTCGCGGAGATCGATCCCGCCCTGTTTCAGGGAGCGCTGCTGCAGGCTCAGGCCGACTTGCAGAACGCGCAAGCAACTGCCGCAGCTTCGAAAGCCGAATTGTTGAAGGCGCAAGCCACGGCGACTCAGGCGCAGAAGGCGTACGAGCGCAGCAACGCTCTCGCTAAAGACGGCGTAATCGCCGCGCAGCAGCTCGACATCGACAAAGCAACTTCAGAATCCAATCAGGCGGCTGTCTCCTCTGCGGCAGCACAGGTGAAGGAGACCAATGCGCAGGTGGCGCAGAAGATCGCCGCACTGAAGGTTGCGCAAACGAATCTTGATCACACGATCATCCGTTCGCCCATCGACGGGACGGTGACGGCGCGCAGCATCGACGTAGGCCAGACGGTCGCCGCATCTTTGCAGGCGCCCACGCTGTTCACGATCGCGCAGGACCTGACCAAGATGCGCGTTTATGCGAAGACGGATGAGTCCGATGTGGGACAAATCCATGCAGGACAGCCCGCAAGCTTCACCGTTGACGCATTTCCCAATCAGGTATTCCGCGGAACGGTGGAACAGGTGCGAATGAATCCCACGACGGTGCAGAACGTGGTCACCTATGACACCGTAATCGCCTTCGACAATCCTGACCAGAAGCTTTTCCCCGGAATGACCGCATACGTGACCATCCCCGTTGCACAGGCGGAGAACACGTTGGAGGTCCCGAATGCTGCGCTGCGCTTCAAGCCCGACCTGAGCGCCGACAAGCTGCAACAACTTCTTGCAGCCAACGGCATACAGTTCTCCGGCAAGGAGCGCCAGTCGCAGCAGGCGGTGGTGTGGAAACTGGACAGCGGAAAGAATCTGGTTCCGGTCCAGATCGCCGGCGGCCTGACCGATCACGTGAATACTGCGGTGACGAAGGTAATCGCGGGCACGCTGAACACCGGCGATCAACTTGTGACCGGCAAAGCTGACGCCGGCAAGAGCTCGGCATCAGCAGCACGCCCCAGCAGTTCGCCAGCAACGCCTCGCGTAGGCGGTGCCAGGATGGGACGGTAGGAGGTCTGTGATGGCAACCATACTTGCAGAACTTGAGCAGCTAAGGACGGCAAACGAGAAGCAGGATGCCGTGATCAGCATCCAGGACGTGCACCGGATCTACCAGCTTGGCGAGAACCGCGTGCACGCCCTGCGCGGCATCAACCTGGAGATTGGCCGCGGAGAGTTCGTGGCCATCATGGGTTCGAGCGGCAGTGGAAAGTCGACGCTGATGAATATCCTCGGCTGCCTCGATCGTCCCACATCAGGAAATTACGTTCTCGATGGGGTGAACGTGGCGCAGCTTCCCAAAAAGGAACTAGCGTTGATTCGCAACCGGCGGCTCGGGTTTGTCTTTCAGGGATTCAATCTCCTTTCCCGCACCACCGCGCTGGAAAACGTTGAACTGCCAACGCTGTATGCACGGCTGGATCTCGAAGAGCGGCAGAAGCGCGCAAGACGAGCGTTGGAGATGGTCGGACTCGGCGAACGTCTCGATCACTTTCCTTCGCAGTTGTCCGGAGGACAGCAGCAGCGCGTTGCCATCGCTCGCGCGCTGGTGAATCAGCCATCGATTCTGCTGGCCGATGAACCGACGGGCAATCTCGACAGCCGCACGTCAGTCGAGATCATGAGCATCCTGCAGAAACTCAACGATGAGGGACTGACGATCGTGCTGGTAACGCACGAACCTGACATCGCGCAGTACGCGAAGCGAGTGATTACCTTTCGCGACGGACGCGTCCGCCGGGACGAACTGGTTGCGCAGCGTCCAAGCGCAGCCCAAGCATTGGCAGAAATGCCCACCACCGAAGAGGACTGAGGTGACTTATGGAACTTCTTGAGACGATGAAGATTGCATTGCGAGCACTGGCTCGCAACAAGCTGCGCTCCGCGCTGACCATGTTGGGAATCATTATCGGAGTCGGCGCGGTAATCGCCATGGTCGGAATCGGCAATGGCGC
>DATEMI010000479.1:0-3605 GCA_035275665.1 Terriglobales bacterium
CGACAGGTCATCGTTTCAAGTCCGATCGTCGGCTCCAGAAAACGGCCTTACCTAATCTCCGAAGATCATTCATTTTGCAGGTACCGCGCGGCCGTACTCTGATGACCTCCCCAGCCGATCGAAATAGTCATAGGCGGCTAACGCAATCTCGCTGATTGCACCCTGCCCGGCGCGCTCATCGTGCAGATAACTTGTCATAACGCAGATCACGAACGGGCGATTGGGCACGAACACAATTCCTGAATCGTTGCGCACGGCTTCAAGTTCGCCAGGTTTGTTTGCGATTACCACATCTGGCGGAAGCAGTTTGGGAATGCTGCTGTCTTTTGGCGTGGCAAGCACTCTGAAGAAATCGGTCGTGAGATCTTTGTCGAACAGTTTGTTCCGGTAGATGTCTTCGAGCAGCGTCATCATCTCGCGCGGTGTAGACACATTCTCACGACCTTGGCGCGCAGCTTCCAGATCCATCATCTTGCGGCGTAAATGAGTATTCTTCAAGCCGAGGCTCGCCAGCATCTGCTCTACATTGTTCATTCCGACGTGATCGATCAAGACATTGGTCGCTGAGTTATCGCTCACGGCAACCATCATCGTCGCTAAGTCGCGATTGGTGACTCGCGTCACCCCTGGCGTTAGTCCGAGCATGATGTAGCTGTCCGGCACCATGTCTTCGGAGCGCACGGTGTAGGGATCACTCAGGCGCGCTACGTTCCTCTCGCCAAGGCGTCCGCGCTGTTCCTGCCGATAAAGTTCCGCCAGCACTGTGATTTTGATTGAGCTCGCCTGGGCAAAAACATCATCAGCGTGCAACAAGTATGTATCGCCGCTGGTGAGATCGCGGATTGCGATCCCCATGATGCCATCAAGACGGTGGTCCACTTCGGCAATACGATCCTGAAGCTTCTGCCAGAGGGCCTGCTGTTTTTCTTTGGTGGGATTTTGCGGGCAGCAGGAGGAGGCAGACTGGGCCCCAGTCATCAGCGGCAAAAAACAGAAAGCGAGTGAGAAGAAGACACGAATGAGGCGTTTCATTCCGGAGCAGGTTAAATTTCAGATCCGAGGTGAATCAGGCACTCTCGCGCTGTGAAGCACCGGACGCGCGTGTAGCGGAGCCGAACGCTTTCACCGCTTTCTGCTCGTCATCATAGCTTTCAAAAACGGTGATAAGTTTCGTAATCTGCAGGAGATCTCCAACCCGCTTTGTGAGGTGAAGGAGTTTGATGTCCCCACCGGCGTTGCGCGCGCTGGTAAACAGACTGACCATGGTGCCGATGCCGCCGCTATCGATGTAGTTGACGTTAGCCAGATTGAGTACGATACGGTTGTTCTGAGCGAGATCCTTCTTGATTGTGTCCCGCAGTTGGCTGGCCTCTTCGCCGAAAACAATGCGTCCGTTGCAGTCGATGATCTTCACGCCGTCAGCCATGCGCGCCGAAATTTTTAGAGACATGGGAGCCCCCACCGAAGTTGGCCGAAAGCCTACTACCTGCGTGAAAGCATTGCAAGGGTAGAGAACCGCCGTCGGTAGTGGTGACAGGCGTGTTTCAAGGTCGAGCTGGGGCCGTAGTATCGAGCCGGATCTTCCAAACGGGAGTTGGGCCATCCGGCCATTTTCGCGCTTAGGCGACTGCCGGATTGTTGGCTAATGAGCGCTTTGGAGTTCAGGTTCCGGCTTCACTGAACGCAGCTTGCCTCCCGGGATCGGCGCGAGGAGTTGCTCTTTGCGGTAGACCAAATTGGTGGCGTTGAATGTGGCCAATTCGAAGCCATGGCCGTGAGTGATGGCGTCCGTCGGGCATGCCTCGACACAGTAACCGCAGAAGATGCAGCGGTTGTAGTCGATGTTATAAACGGCCGCGTAGCGTTCGGCGCCGCTGATGCGATTTTCTTCCGTGTTCTCGGCCGCTTCGATATAAATGCAGTTCGACGGGCAGGCAGCCGCACAAAGAAAACACGCTACGCACTTTTCAAGTCCATTCTCGTCGCGCTGCAGGACGTGTAATCCCCGAAATCGCTCCTGGAACTTCGCGCCGCGCAGAGGGCCCGCTCCGTCGGGATAGTTCTCGACGACGGTCGGCTTAAACATCTCCTTAAAGGTGATGGACATGCCCTTAGCGATCGCGGCAATGTTCTTGACGATGGACATGTTTCGATTATACCTGTCGTGATTTTGGCTCGAGGACCTAGAGCGGCTTGTCGGGAATCACTTCGACGAATTCGACGCCTAACTTGCTGCCTTCGCGGAAGCGCACCACTGCCTCGACCACGTTCGTCGCTCGCGATCCTGGTTCCACGATACTTAGTCTCAGTCGTTGGCCGACCTGCAATGACTCGATTGCCGTGGCGCTCGGGGCTTCCAGCCCCATCCCGCTGCCGCTGACTTCGGAGACAACGCCTAGCTCACGTCCGTTCTGATCGTAGACGCGCGCCTCCTCAGTGAATCCCAAACGCGGGAACTTACGGATGTGTTTGAGGGAGCTCACTTGGCGAGCACCAGCTTGGCAATAGTCTGGAGCTGCATGTTTGACGTGCCTTCGTAGATCTTGCCGATTTTGGAATCGCGGAAGAATTTCTCGACCGGATAGTCTTTCACGAAGCCGTTGCCGCCGAAGATTTCGACTGCGAGGGAGCTTACGCGTTCGGCCACCTGCGAAGCAAAGAGCTTGGTCATGGCGGCTTCTTTCACGAAGTTCTGCCGTGCATCTTTCATACGGGCCGCGTTGTAGACCATAAGGCGTGCCGCTTGAATATCGGTCGCCATCTGCGCGAGCTGGAATTGGATGCCCTGGAATTCGGAAATGGACTTCCCAAACTGCTTTCGCTCCTGCGAGTACTTTGCCGCAGCTTCCCACGCGCCTTGCGCTAGCCCAAGCATCTGTGCTCCGATGCCGATACGTCCTTCGTTCAGAGTTTCGATCGCGATCTTGTAGCCCTTGCCTACTTCGCCGAGGACGTTCTCTCTGGGAACTCGCAGATCTTCCATCAACAGCTCGCAGGTGCTCGAAGCTCGAATGCCCAGCTTATCTTCTTTCTTCCCGACCGAAAATCCCGGAAAGTTCTTTTCCACGATAAACGCCGTGATACCACGATATCCGGCGGCAGGATCGATATTCGCGAACAGAATGAAAATTCCAGCTTCCTTGCCGTTCGTGATCCACAGCTTACGCCCATTGATCACGTATTCGTTGCCGCGCAGCTCGGCGCGTGTTTGCATTGCGAATGCGTCGGATCCCGATCCCGCCTCGCTCAAGGCATAAGCGCCAACGGCATCTGCAGCCATGCGCGGCAAATAACGCCGTTTCTGCTCTTCTGTCGCCCAGCGCAGCAGCGCGTTGTTGACGAGCGTGTTCTGCACATCGACGAGCACGCCTGCTGAAGGATCAATTCGCGAGATCTCTTCGACGGCCAGAATCGCCTCAAAAAAAGTACCTGCTCCTCCGCCGTACTGCTCGGGAATCTCAATTCCCATGAGGCCAAGCCGGAAGAACTGCTCGATCAACCCGTGATCGAAGACCTGCTTCTCATCCATCTCGCGCACGAATGGGCGCAGCTTCTCTTCGGCAAACTGGCGGACGTTATCGCGAAATAGAATCTCGTCGTCAGTA
>DATEMI010000480.1:0-14660 GCA_035275665.1 Terriglobales bacterium
GTTAGATGCCGTCGAGCAACAAACACTTTCATTCAATTCTTACCTTCTCGCAATCAACATTTCACTGTCGGCCGCTAGGCTTCGCTTGGTTGATTTTCAACCTAGGAGGAAGTATGCGTCGTAGTGACATCGGAAAATGGCGATCGAAGGCCATTTCTTGCGCGTCTATCTTTGCCCTTTCGATTTCCGGCTTTGGGCCTTCTGCCCAAGCACAGACGGATTCGGATCGGACAGTCGACAGAATCCCCACCGCTACTCCGATCAAGCACGTGATTATCATCGTTGGTGAGAATCGCAGCTTCGATCACCTTTTTGCCACCTATGAGCCAAAAAACAAAAATGAGAAGGTATTAAATCTTCTCTCCGAACGCATCATTAATAAGGACGGAACGCCAAACCAGGAGTTCGCGAAAGCGGGTCAATTCCAGATCGTAGCGCCTCCGAATGCCGGCAAATTCTTCATCAGCGCTAACTCGACACAGAAGCAGCTTTATGCCACGTTGCCCGCACCTGACGTAAATGGAGTCGGCGGGTCCTCTCCTTATTTAGGTCTCACCGATCCGGGCCTGGCGACGATGGATCAATTTCTGCTTGGCACCGGCGGTACTGGCCTGAACTTCACGCTTGGTCCAGATGTTCGCATTAGCAACGTTAATAACCTGCCCCCCGGTCCCTTCCAGCTGACCGGACCCAACATGCCCTTTGACGCTTTCACCGGCGACACCATCCATCAATACTTCCAGATGTACCAGCAGATGGATTGTGCAATTGATGCGGAGCACGTTTCCAAACACAACCCCACAGGATGCCTCCACGATTTGCAATCGGCGATTACAAGCACCTACAGCACTCCGCTGAGTGGTACGCCGCACGATACTGGCCAGACGATGGCGTTCTTTAATATGCAAAACGGAGATGCACCACTGTTTAAATCGCTCGCAGATGAGTACACAATCAGCGACAATTATCACCAGCCCGTAATGGGAGGCACGGGTCCAGACAGCCAGCCGCTCGGCTTCGCCGATCAAGTGTTCTACAGCGATGGCAATGGAAATCCCGCAACTCCGCCAGCGAAAAACATCTACAATCCCGATCCTCAAGCTGGAACGCTCAACCTCTACACGCGGCGTGCGCAATGGTTCAATTGCTCTGATCTCAACCAGCCGGGCATAGCTGCAATCACGAACTATCTAAATTCGCTTCCGTATGCCGTCGAAAGCAAGTGTGCACCTGGCCAATACTGGCAAGCTGTAAACGTCAATCCTGCCTTCATGCCGAACGGAGCGTCCCAGAGTGGTCTGGTAGTTCCGCCCACCACCCAGCGGAGTATCGGCGATGTGCTCAGCGCCCATAACATTCCATGGAAGTACTACGGCGGCGGCTTCAACCCGTTAAACGGCACGTATTGCAACATCTGCAATCCGTTCGAGTATCAGGCAAACTATCCGAAGATGGTTGCCGATCACATGCGCGATGTCACAGACCTTTTCACGGATCTAAGTAATGGCACGCTTCCCGCCGTATCCTACGTCAAACCTGACGGGCTGCTGGACGGCCATCCTGCTTCATCCAAATGGAGCCTTTTCGAAGCCTTCGCAAAGAACATCATTGAACTCGCGCAAAGCAATAAGGAGCAATGGGCTGAGACAGCGATATTCGTCACTGTGGACGAAGGCGGGGGCTACTACGACTCCGGCTTTATCCAGCCCGTCGATTTTTTCGGAACTGGTCCGCGCATTCCCATGATCGCGGTTTCACCGTTCTCGACCGGCGGTCATATCAGTCACACGTATAACGAGCATTCGTCGTTCGTGAAATTTGTCGAGCGAAATTGGATGCTCGAAACGAGACTAAGTGATCGCAGCCGCGATAACTTGCCCAATCCGGTACAGGATGGCGACTATTCGTATGTCCCGCGCAACATGCCCGCCATCGGTGACCTCTTCGATATGTTCAACTTCGATCGTAACCGGGACAAGGACCACAATCGCCGCTAATCAGCAGTTGAATGAAAGCGTTGAACAAACCGGGACAGACTCAATGTTTCCTTATATAGGAAGGTTGTCACAAAACATTCCGTCTGCTCCCGGTACTCTCCAAGAATCGTACAGAATGACAACGCGCCTAAGCTCGTTGGTGACGCATGGTATGCCCTTCGACGAGGTGAGAGACTTCCTCGGCAAGCTCTGAATCGATCGTCGCACTGTTCACGTCCTCCGGCACGAACTCGTGAATCTTCACTCCGTCTTCGCATACCGTCAAAAATGTTGGCACCCGCGAAGTCGTCCAACATCCCGAATTGAAATACTGCACTCCGTCCTGCTCGACACATCGCGCCTCGTGCGTATGCCCGCAGAACACAACGTCTGCCGTACGATGCTTCGCAAAAGCGATCGCGCCTGCAGCCACTTTGGACGATAGGCGCAGCCATCGCGAATTTTGCCGGTCCAGAAATCGACTCAGTACCTTGCGCTTTGAATCGAAGCGTTGCATGTGCAGGTACGCCCATTCGCCTGCTCGACTGAGCACTGCATTATTGATCGCGAAACGGTCGAATTGATGGCCATGGATTGCCAGGAAGCGACGGCCGGCGAAGCTCCACTCGTAATCTTGAAAAACGTTCACGCCGACCAAATGGGACATGACATCGGTCAGCCCGCGGTCATGATTGCCTTCAACCCAGACAACCTCGACTCCGCGCTTGGGATTCGACAGCTTGCGGATCATCGACAGGAAGTGCCAGTGCTGCTTCTTCAAGCGGCCGAAGTTCATATCGCAGAAGATATCGCCCAATAGAATGAGGCGATGAAACACCGCATTGCGAATCATCTGGCAGGCTTCGCGCGCGCGGCTCACATCGGACCCAAGGTGCAAGTCCGAAATAATCAGCGTATCGGCGAACACGCTCTCCATGCCGCAACTTTAGTGCACAACCATTAAGCTTCGATGAATAGCGCATTAAAGGTCAGTGAACTGAACCTTGTTTCTCAACGTGCGCTCTCACCTCGCCACTGCGCGCCAGCATGCTTTGAAGGCACTCAACCACCTCGAATACCGCGCGATTCTGCATGGCAGCAGCCCGACTGTGATACTCGGGGAAACGGTCGATTATCTTATCCACGGCGGAGGTAATCTGGCGGTAGGCGCTGATTTTGATGCCCACGCCGTTCTGCACGACCCAATCAACGTTGAAGCGCTCCTGCGGAAGTGTCCACGCGCTATCCGCAACGACGACGGGCAATTGCATGTGGATTGCTTCGCTAATGCAGCCCGGTCCCGGTTTGCCGATCAAGAAATCCGACATCGCCATGTATCGTGGGATCTCCGAAGTGAACTCTTCCACGAAGTGAGGAATGCGGAGTCGCCTTGCGCGCAACTCGTCGGCGAGCTGCTTGTTGCGTCCGCAAATGAAGATTGCCTGCACCGCCGATTCGCACCTTTCCAGCCGCGCAGCGATCTCCAGCATCTTTTTCGAGCCGTAGCCTCCGAATAGAACGAGCGCCGTCGGACGGTGCTCGTCAAGTCCAAGCTCATGACGCGCACTCCTCCGGTCGATCGTCATCGGTACATAGAACCGTGGATTCAGGATCATGCCGGAAACGCGCATGATGGAGCTTTCCCCGAGCCCCAGCGCGCGCGCTTGCTCAACAGCGCGATCGCTGCCGCAGATCAAGAAATCCGTCTCACGCTCCATCCAGAAGTGCGGCGGATAATCCGCAAGATCGGTCATCACAATCCCGAACAGCACTCCCGGAATTGCTTGATGCACGCTACGCGCCAAGGCCGCGTTGAAGTTAGGAACGAGCGAAACCACCAGGTGAGGACGTGCTTGGCTCCAGTAGGCGCACAAGTCGCGCACGAGCACTGGATTTTGCGCGCGGATCATCGCGTGCAGAGCTTTGAGTAGCTGACCGGAACCCAAGGTCCAGCCTCGTTCGAGCATCCGGTTATATACATCCTGCATGCGGATTTTTCCGTAGCGCAGCAGTGGGTCGCGGTGATCGAGCAATTCCTGAAGATTGAGCTTGTCCGTGTCCCATGGCAGTCCGCGGCTGCGGATCACGGAAGCAAGCGCATGTGTAGCTGCGCGGTGGCCGCCTCCGGCATCGAAGTAGACCAACGTGAGCCTGCAACGTTGCTCTTCTCCCACGATCATGTCGCCATTGTGCGTGCTTCATTCGCTTGTAAGGTTAAACACAGATGAAAATGCGGACGCAGAGTTCCCTTCTTGATTCCGCATCCGCAGTTTCAAATGCGACTCAGGCGAAGCTTTACGGTTTTTTTGGAATGGTGCCCTGGTCGAACAAATCGGAGAGGTGAAGCGCGTCGGCCGCATCGCCAAGGAACGGTCCGACATGGAATATCTCTTGAATAGTCCGCAGGTCTGAGGAGTGGGTGTAATTCAAAAGACTCGCATATGGCAGTCCGCCGACATTCTTATGCGCGAGGCGAAATGATGATCTCACCGATGGTGTGATTGAAATCATGAGCGTTGTCCCCAACGACGCCATCGCCCTTAGTCTCGTCCCACCAGAGCACGATGACACCGTGGTTCTTATACCTTGGGCGCTGATCTTCAACAACACGGGACGATGAAGGATGCTCAGCAGATGCTTCGGCACGCGAGCATCCGGACAACGGCCAACGTCTACATGCCGCCGATTCCGGCGAGTATAGGGTCGGCTATCAACTCACGGACAAAAGCGATCTTTCAAACACGGAACCAGGTCGATTCTTCCAAAACTCCCACCACAACGGTCCCAAACGGTTTCAAGTTCGAAGGAGGGGTCAGTGCAACCTGGCAAATCGCAATTGCGCCTTTCTCATTCTTCTCAGGCATTCGCCCAATTGAAATCTTCGACTCTTCAACGCAGTCCGGCGGCTCTTTTGGAGTGACGCTTACCTTTGTATTCGCCACGCCCATCCCTGCTTGCGCGGCATCGGACCTTTTGCACGAGATAAGCGGCGCAGTGTTGATTCGGTCGGAATGTGGCTAGGGTGAGTCGCGTAACTGTTCGAGCGCTTGCTGAACCGCGGCCAAGTCCGGACCCTCGGGGAGTAGCCGCTGTGCACTTTGTAATTCTTCTCTCGCGTGCAGAACGTCGCCTTGCTCTAGGTATATCAATCCAGCGTTCTTTCGAAGGATGCCTAACTGCACGCACTTGCCACACATCTCGATAGCTTCTTCGAGTTGGCGTACTGCCTGATCCCAATTTTTAGCTTCGGCTGCCCTGAGCGCAAAGTTGTTTAACTCCTTCACGCGATCAGTTATTTGCTGCTGTTGTTGCGAAGCCTGCAGACGCGCCATGTACTCCGGAGCCTCTGGGCTATTGGCCTGTGTTAACGTGCGCGCAAGGCTTGAGAGCGCCGATTTATCGTCTGGATCGATTTCGACCGCCTTCTTCCATTGCACGATTGCCTCATCCCGCTTTCCTTGCTGCAGCAAATTGCGCCCGAGATAGAAGTGTGCCTTGGAATTTGAGGGATCGAGCTTCACAACTCGTTCAAAGAGTTCGGTAGCACGCGCAGAAGAATGCTCGATCACTCCCAGAAGCATGAGGGCTTGAATATATTTGGGAGAGATGTTCACTGCTTGTTCGAGTGATGCCTTTGCTTCTTCCGGGCGATTCAGGTCATGGAGGAGGCGTCCGCGATTGTAGAGCGCCGGCGCCGAATCCGGCGCCAGTCGCACTGCTTCTGAGAACTCAGATAACGCCGAGTCGAGATCGTTGCTGTCAGCAAGAGCGATTCCCAAATTGAGATGTGCAGCAGAAGAGCCTGGGCGCAGCACGACGAGGCTGCGGAAGGTTTTCACTGCTTCATTTGCCTTTCCCATTTTGCTTTGAAGCATTCCAAGCGCGGTAAGCGCGGTCTCATTGGCTTCGTCGAGTTGCAAAGCGTTGTGAAGCTGCTGTTCGGCTTCGGAGTATCTGCCCGCCGAAGCCAGCAACAGTCCAAAATTTACGTACCCCAACGAACCTTCTGGATCGGCCGCTATAGCGCGCCGGAAGAAAGCCTCGGATTCCTCATTCTTGCCCTGGCGACCTAAAACAGTACCGAGATTGTTCAAGGTCTCCGCGGATTGAGGATCGTCGAAGAGCGCCGCGCGAAATTCCCTTTCTGCAGCCTGGACTTGGCCCTGCGTCAGGTAGAGCGAGCCAAGTTGGTTGCGAGCCTGCGAGAATTTTGGATCGAGTTTGAGCGCTTCCTTCAGTTCGCGTTCCTCGCCGCTGTGGTCTCCGACTCTCGAAAGCGCGATGGCCAGATTGAAGTGAAGTTTGCCGTCTTGAGGCTCGAGCGCTACCGCGCTTCGAAAGCTCCCAACAGCTTCTCGATTGCGTCCCGCTTTAAGTTGATCGTTTCCCTGGTTGCTGAGAAATGCCGCTCTCGTTTGCTGCTCCGCGGCGTCCTTGAGTCGCTCGAAAGCCGCGAACTGCAGCCGTGCTGCCTCGCGGTTTCCCGATTTGGAAAGCATCTGCGCAAGCTGGTATCTTGCTTCAGACTCCTCGGGCTTCAGCTTGACCGCAGTCTGGAGCTCCGCGATCGCTTTGCCCGTCTTACCTGACCGTCCGAGAACCACGCCTAAGTCGTAATGAGCCTTGTAGCTGGACGGATTGGCCTTGATTGCGCGAGTCAAGACATCTGTCGCCTCGTCGAAATGAGAGGAGTTCTTCAGCGCTTCGCCTAATACTTCAAGGCCTTCGGCATCGCTCGGTTTGTGACTGACATAATTGCGCAGATAGTTGAGCGAATCTTCAGGCTGGCTTTGGTTCAACAGCGCCTTGGCGAGGAGAAGTTCCGCGTCGTACCGATTCGGATCCAGGCGCAGCACTTCTTTGTATTCAGCCACAGCTTTCGCATAGTCCTCACGATGCGCGTAAGCCGTGGCCAAATCGAAGTGCAGATCTGGCGATTGCGGTTGTGTTGATATGAGCTCCTGAAATAGGGGAATTGCCTGCTCGTATTCGTCCACCTGCGAGTAAGCGACACCCAATGCAGTCTTGAGTTGCACTGCCAGCATCGACGCCGGAGAGTTGGCCAGTCCCTGCCTCAAATAATGGATCGCGGCACGGTAGTTTCGCTGGGAACTAAGGAGCTGTGCCAGATCATAGTCAGCGAGAGCAAATGTCGGACTCAACTTTAGCGCCGTCTGAAATTCTTCAGCGGCCGCATCTGGCTTTCCGAGATCCTGCAAGGTTAGTCCCAAAGCATTGTGTACCTGCGGCGATCCGAACTGCCGGCGCAAAACTGTTCGTAGTTCGATTTCGGCACGCTGGGGATTGTGACTCTCGATTAGAGCCACGGCCAAACTGTAGTGCGCCCTCGCCGAATCAGGATCAAGAGCCAAAGCTGCAGTGAACGCCTCAGCAGCACACTGTGGATCGCCCCCTTGACCGTAGAGCGTTCCCAACCGCTCATAGCTTTCAGCGGTGGGTTGAGCACTCACGGCGCCAAGGGCGGTAGAGAGCGAGGGGAAGGAGCTTCGAGGTTGTTTGCACGCAGCAGAAACTTTTACATCTTCGGAAGCCTGAGCAGGACTCCGGGGTTGAGAAGATTGAGCCGACGCAAAGAAAGAGGCTCCGCAAAGAACAAGCGCGCAAACTGCACGAACGGAGGAGGATCTGAACTGCCGCGTCGCCATTTTGAAAATCTGATTCGCCCGGGCTCTCAAATCCACCTTCCAAAAACAAGTGGCATCGTCCTTCGACGATGCCGCTTGTGTCCAGGTCGATGGACTTCGCCTCAATAATAGAACTTCAGCGCAAACTGTAACTGCCGCGGCGCGTATCCCGTGGCTGTCGTAGTGACGACGCCAAAGGTATTGTTCTTGAGATCCAGCTGCCCCGCAGGGCATTGGTCCGTAAATTTCACCAGACACTTGAGGTTGCTGCTGATGTTCGAATTCGGCAGACCCCAAATCGGGGAATTCGTCACGTTAAAAGCCTCTGCGCGAAATTCCAGCCGCATGCGTTCGGTAATCGGGAAATTCCGAAAGATCGAGAGATCAAGATTATTTCGCCCGTCTGCGCGCAAAACGTTGCGGCTGAAGGTTCCGAAGGTCCCGGTTGAAGGAACGGCGAAAGCCGAAATATTAAACCAGCATGTACGCGTGCCGACGGAAGCGCCATTGGGACAGGTCCCACTGTTCGGGTCGCCAACCAGGTTCGCACGTTCCTGCAGGATGCTTCCCACACGGGGAATCGTATTTAGCGCACTCAAGTTGTAGAGCTGACCCGATTGGAAATTCACGATGCCGTTTACCTGCCAGCCCCCTGCGATCGCGTCCGCGAACCTGTTGCCGGTCTGGAACTTCTTGCCGGCTCCGAACGGAAGATCGTAAACCCAGTGTGTAGTGAAGATGTGCGGCACGTCAAAGCCGGCGAGGCTTCTGTCGTTCTCCAAATGATAAGGATCCTGGACCGAAGAGCCGTCAGCTGCGAACCAGCCATCGGAGCCGATATCAATCGTCTTCGACCACGTGTAGGACAGAAGCAAGGTGAGCCCGTGCGAGGTCTTCTGATTAAACGACACTTGCAGCGCGTCATACCATGACTTCCCGATGCTCTCATCGTAGTGAGTGGGGATTTGATACGGAAATGGGAAGCGTCCTTGAGCCGCCACCAGCGCCGGAGTGCAGGTTGTCGTGTAGCAGCTAACCGATGGTATGAGAAGCTGGCCCGTGGGATCGGGAGTCCTCGCCTGATTGCCGGTGATACCCACATCAAGGCGGTGACCGTGGGAGGCTACGTAGTTGGTTGTTAATGTTGCGTTCTGCGTGACCGCTTCCTGAATGCCGATATTCCATTGATCCGAGTAAGGATTTTTCAGATTCGGATCGACAAACCAGTTGTTCTGCTCAAAGGGCGTGGGCAGCGGAGTCGTGTTTGCTCCCTGCAGCGGATTCTCCGCAAACACAGTTGGCGGCGCGTTGACATTGTTGAAGCTGACGATGAACTGGTCAGCTCGCGGCCACGTCCCTTGCTGATTTTGGGCCATTTGCAGAACCGCAGCCCAGTTGTCGTAGAAGCGGCCATAAGCTGCACGCAGCACGGTTCGGTCGCCAAAACGATAGGCAAGCCCAACTCGCGGCTGAATGTTGTCGTAGGCATTAGGCCAGAAGTGACTCCCAAATGGGGAAAGCTGTACATGCGCCGGCAGCGATCCGTCGGCAGTCGGAATGCACGGCGGCTTTCCTCCCGTAGCGTTACAAGCGGACGGAACGTATTGAATATCATAATTGCCAGTTCTCAGATCGATATTGCCGATCGGCCCGTTGTTGTCGCTGGGACTACCGTACGTCGGTACGAACGTCACGTCATAACGTCCGCCGAGATTCAGAGTTAAGCGGTCGGTGACTCTCCACTGATCCTGGAAGAAGAATCCATCGACCCAGCCGCCATGCTCGGTTTCATACTCATTGCGATAAGTATCGCCGGCTGGAATTCCCAGCAGCAGCGAAGCAAAGCTAAATCCACCAGTACCGGCAGAAACCGTGCTTGCGGTCTGCGCCTGATCGAAATCCAAATGATTGGTGTTAAAAGTCTGCTGGAAGCCATTGCTGTTGAAATCGGCGCCCATGCTGAACGAGTGCCTGCCATGAGTTTTGGTGAAAGTGCCCTTGTACTGCCAGATATTGGTCAGGACCGCCGGGCTGCTGCCTTCCTGAAAGTTCGGAAAGCCACCGTTATTGAAATTGATGGCGTTGAAGTAGCATTTGCGTGGGCCCTGCACAAACGAGCACTCAAAACTCTGGTCGTAGCCCCCGGCCTGGATTAGCTGCTGCGAAATGTTTTCGGGAAGCAGCGTCGGATTGGTCGAGAATCCGTAGTTTCGTCCAAACTGCAAAGCGAGTACTGCCGACGGGCTAAACGTGTGGTTCCAGTTCACAACCAACTGGTGAGCCCAATAGTCATTCAAGTTTGTCTGCCCAAAGATGCCGGGTATGTCACGCGGCGACTCGATGTGGCTGAATCGGCCAAAGATCGCATCCTTTTGTCCAAGCTCTTCGTCGATGCGCACGTTGTAGCTATCTGGGTCCTGCGTGTTTAGCAGGGTTTTGGCGTAATTTGAAGTGTCTTGTGCTGTCGAACTTGACTTAATGTTCGGTGTCAATCCACCGTATAGCGTCTGAGCGACCTTCTGCATATTCGGGTCGATTAGCCCGGGAGGAAGAATGCTGCAGCGGGATGTTCCGGCTGGTGCAGTTGTGGTCCCCAATGGTGCTTGTAGTTTGGTGCCGGACATTAGCGGCGCAGGCGCGCCATTCATGCAAAGAAATGGAGTCCTTGTTCCAGAAGATGTAGTGCTGTATGGATTGTAGAGCTGCACGCCCTGCGCACTGAAATCGCCATTAATCTGATCTGCTGTAGGTATCGTGGAGCGATTGTTATTACCGGTATGCAGCCGCACTCCTTCATAGCTGCCGTAAAAGAACGTCCGATTGCGACCGTTGTAATGCGGCAGTAACACCGGACCTCCGATGTTGGCCCCAAATTCATTCTGGTGTAATGCATTCTTCAGTGGTTTCCCCGTCGCTGCGTCGATAGGAGTGAACGGATTAAGAGCATCGAAAGCGTCGTTGCGCAGAAACTCCCAGGCCTCACCGTGGAAGTTGTTGGTGCCCGACTTGGTCACTACATTGACAACCCCGCCCAGCACGCCGCCAAACTGTGCCTGGTCATTGTGCGAGTCCACCTTGAATTCCTGGATGTCGTCGACGATTGGAGGCACCGAGTACGTGCTGCTGAAGCTTTCCTGGTCGTTAAGGCCATCGACAAGAAAAAGATTGCTGCGGTTCGTCTGGCCGTTGATCGATGGGAACGAGAAGGAACCAATTGTGTTTCCAGCGAACTGCTGGTTCCCACCGTTCTGCGCGGTGTTTACCGTACTGACACCCGGGGTGAGGTTCAGCAACTGAGTGAAGTTTCTGCCGTTGAGCGGCAAATCGTTTACCGATTTGCGGTCGATCACTGCTCCCAACTCCGAAGTGGAGGTCTGCAATCCAGCTTCTGCCGCTTCCACTGTCACGCTCTCGACGGTCGAGCCCACGTGAAGGTTGAAGTCCAGCGTCGAGGTCTGATTGACCTGCAGCTCGAATTCCGGCTGGGTGGCAGTAGTGAAGCCGTCTTTGTGCACCGTGATCGTGTAGCGGCCGGGATTGATGTTCACCAGCACGTAGTTTCCTGCAGTGTTCGTCGTAGTGCTGCGCTCCACGTTGGTAGCAAGGTTCTTCAGCGTGACAGTCGCGCCGGGGATGAGTGCGCCCGACGGATCAGTGACTGTTCCGTTGATCGAGGCAGTCGAGACCTGCGCCGAAGCGGTGGTCATAAAAGATGCCATCAAAGCGGTGAGAACAAAGAAGGCGATCCAAGATTGGCGAGATCTCGCCAGGCAGCGTGTCATTGCAGTTCCCTCCTGGGAATCGACTGAAAGTCAGGGGCCCGGACTACTTGCGCTCTGTCCCGTGCAGTACGGTCCAGAGCAAACGCGCGGCTGGCCGCAGAAGATACCTAACAATTGTCGGCGAATTCAAGATAAAAAATTGATAATTCAACATCTGAAATCGTGGGCGGTGGTGACGCGAGCGAAACGGGGAAGAGCGCGAGTGACGATCTTCGCTCGCCCAGCTTGGCCGCATTCAGCTAGTGAAGCGCCGTTGAAGTGAAACAGAGGGTGCGGATCGAGGGAATCAGCTTGCTAAGAAATTACTTTCCGGCGCACTGGCCCATCACGATACGGAAACTGTCGTTCTGCGGAAACAAAGCACCCGCGCTTGCTGCAACTTTGCAAGCTTCAGAAGGCTGTTTTAGAGATGAAAACGACGTGAGAGAAAGCTGGTACAAATTCTGATCGTACGGAATCAGGGCGATACCTTCACGCAGCACTTCGACTGCGCGCTTCTCCTGATGAATCGCCAGCAGCATTTTCGCAAGTTGCTCAAAGTCGGAAGGCTCGGTGCTCCCGAGCTTGCGCGCTCGATCCAGATACTCGATTGCAGTCATCACACCCTGGAGAGTTTTCTGTTGTAGCGCTAGATCCGCAAGCGCCTCCATTACCAAGACGTTGTTGGGCTCGCTAGCTTCGAGTTGCTTTGCCATTTTCCAATACCTTTCGCGATATTCGGGATGCGAAAGCATCACCTGTCGATAGGCTTTCAGCATAGTGAGCAGAGAAGGCTTCTCCTGCTCGCCAAGCCCGCTTGTGAGATCGACCAGATCCGGCAACTCGGGCGTAGTCATGTGAAATGCCGAATCGGGAAATGATTCGTTGGTCGTTGCGACGATTCGGTGATTGGTCAAGACGGCATGCGAAATTACCTTCACATCTCGTTTTGGCATGTGACAGCCGGTGCAGTCATCCGGTGGATTCTGCGCGTGGCGTTGCGTCAAAGGCAGCTTGCAGCTTTGCTCGCTGTGACAGGTGAGACATTTCTCTCGAAAATAGGCTGGAGCCTCAGCCTTGGTGGGTTGCACGTGAGGATCGTGACAAGTAATGCACTTCAGCCTGCCTTCCCTGCTGCGATAGCACTTGCTGAGCCGCATCGAGAGGACGTGTTCGAGCAAGTCGTCGCGCGGCGGAGACTGTGGCCCAAACGGGACCATATAAACGCTGAGCGTTTCGCTGAGAGGTGCTCCCGGACGGAAATCCCCATAATCCTTGCCTTCGCGCAGGACTCGCGCGTCGCCGGTCTGGTGGCAGCGCAGGCAGATGTTGTCGGCAAGCCATCCGCTTAGCTTTGCTGGATTGACGATTGTGTCGGTGCTGGCCGCTGCGATATGCGCTTCCCCAGGACCGTGACAGTTTTCGCAACCCACGGCTAACTCCCGAAACGCAGGATCGCGAAACTTCCCGTGGCCGTTCACGATCGGTTGCGGACGTCCGCTGTGGCAGGCAATGCACGCGGGCAAAATCGGTCGCGTAAATCCGAAATCGGCGTACTCGTATCCCGGCGAGAGCGCCCACTGGCGGACATTGGAATAAAACGACAGCGGAGCCTCAAACACATAATCACCCTTGCGCACGAGTGCGCCGATCGCGTTTTGACCTGCGCCGATGATCCAGTCGAGCTTCCGCGTATCGCGAAACACTTCCTTGGCCTCCGCCGTCATCTCGTATTCACTTTCATACACGCTGCCGTCCCGGACGAATAATTCAAAATGTCGATTCAGCCTTTGATCGAAAAACGAGGCCAACGTGGGAACGCCAGCGAGAGATGCAGGCGTCGCTGGAGTCATCGACCTTCCCATTTGGGTACGTGAATACTTCTCGTAAATATCGGGATGGCAGAGTGCGCACTCCTGCGATCCGACGTACCCGGCGGCCATTGGTTGATATGCCTGAGCCAGTTTTGTTGGATGGCTATTTCCGCTGGTCTGCGCTGAAGCAGTGAGGCAAGCAAGCGCGGTCGAGAAAGCAACAACCACTAGAATCGCGGAGCCAGTTCGGCTAATGAAGTTGTCAGACACGGAAGTATGAGCGGTTGTTATATCGCAATAAATGGCCCCGGCGCCATTGGAGACATGGAGTGCAACTTCAATGTCGCCAGGCCCCGCGCAGGAACAAAGATCGAGCAGTTCAGTGAGAGCACAGTCTCAGGAATCATAAGTGCGTCGTCGCATCTGTGCGTGTGAAGCGACTAACTTGGCAACCGTCGGAGCAGGGCCTCTATTTGCCTATTACAGTTACTACGGACCGATCCGATCCGGTCCACGCCGGAGCACCTTCATGTTTGAGGCTATGCTCAGCGTTATCCCAAGTCAGCTTCGTGATCGAGCCGCCACTCTTCTCATATGTGTAGGTCGTGCCGTCGTCCTGAAAAACGGTGAAACTCCCATCTGCTCCCGAGTACACGCGCACGGAAGCGATCGTTTGCCGTTCATGCGTGCTCAGCACTTCCGATCCAAGCGGCACGATGCTCCCCGCTTTCACAAACAGTGGAAGAACATCGATGGGAGCGTCTGCCGTAATCGTTTGGCCGCCGTGCAGGCGTTCATTGGTCCAGTAGTTGTACCAATCGCTGCCAGCTGGCAGATAGACCTGACGATGAGTCGCGCCCTGCTCGGTGACAGGAGCGACCAGAAAAGCTGGGCCATACATGTATTCATCGGGAATATTCAAGGCGTTCGGATCATTGGGAAAATCCATGAACAGCGCCCGCATGTACGGAGCGCCTGTTTGGTAGCCGCGGTAAGCAACCGAGTATGTGTAGGGCAGCAGCTGATAGCGGAGCTTCAGATACTTCGCGAGAATGGGTTCAGCCTGCTTCCCATACGACCAGACTTCATTATGTTTTCTCTCTCCATGCGCGCGCATGACAGGATGAAAGGTGCCCCACTCGAACCAGCGCACAAACAGCTCGGGATAGTCTTCATAGTCATCGATGGTGTCGCGCGCATCCGATCCATCAATTAAAGGCTTGTGTTCTGCGTGGTAGTCCGCCGGAATGCGCGGGGAGAAGAACCCGGCAATATCCGTGTCCCAATACGGCATTCCGCTTGCGGTAAAGTTGAGGCCCGCAGGAATCGAGCGCTTCAGCATGTCCCAAGTTGAAACAACGTCGCTTGACCAGAACACCGTGCCGTTCCGCTGTGCCCCGAGGTAAGCGGCGCGGGCGAGGATCATGACTCTCCGGCTGTCGCCGAAGTCGCGGCGAAAGCCGT
>DATEMI010000481.1:0-8410 GCA_035275665.1 Terriglobales bacterium
GACACGAATCATGGTCTCTATCAGCCGGCGAAGGATGCCTCAAAGCTTCCGTCCGAATATCGCAGCCTGAAGAAGCTGCCTGCGGCCGCTGATCGCCAGTACTACGCAAAGTTAGCGACCTGTTCGATATGGAACGACAACGAGTTCTTCAGCTACGACTGTCCGGAAGCGATGCGCGCAAAACTGAGTTATGTGCGTCACCACCATCTGGGAGGAGTGATGTTCTGGGAGATGGGCCAGGACACGGTGGATGCGGAGCTGTTGCGCGCACTGACACAACAGAACCGGCGCCGGTAGGCGGTGGGCCGGAGGTGGCCGAATGGCCGGCTCCGGGCATGGGATGCTGCGACATCCTTGTAAAGTGCGCAGCCGCCAAAAACGCGGCTGCCCCACCGGCTACCGCCGCCGGTTCTGTTACGCTTCTATTAAAATCAACGCTTCATGCTTCGCTTCTGCACAGCCGGTGAGTCTCACGGAGAGGCCCTGATCGCGGTGATCTCGGGCGTTCCTGCCGGGATCGATATCGATCAGGAATTCGTGAACCACGAACTCTGGCGACGCCAGCAAGGCTACGGCCGTGGCGGACGCATGCGCATTGAGCGTGATAGCGCGCACTTCATCTCCGGCGTACGGCACGGCAAGACAATCGGCTCGCCTATCTCCTTGCGCATTGAAAATCGCGATTGGAAAAATTGGGAGGAGGCTCTGCCCGTGGGCGCAGGCGATCCGGCCAAGCACAAGCGCGTGGCTTCGCCGCGTCCTGGACATGCCGACCTCGCCGGAGCGCTCAAGTACAACCTTCCTGAAGCTCGCTACGTCCTGGAACGAGCTTCAGCACGCGAGTCGACGGCGCGAGTTGCGCTAGGAGCTGTCGCAAAGCTGCTTCTCAAACGCATCGAGGTCGAGGTGCTCAGCCATGTAATTGCTGTGGGCAAAGCCAACTACGATGGCATTCCCGATTGGGAACAGGTGCAGGCTCTGGCGCGAAAAGAAGAAGTCCTGCTGGGATGCATCGATGGCGAAGCGGAGCAACGCATGAAGGGCGAGGTCGATCAGGCACTGCGCACCGGTGATTCGGTCGGCGGCATCTTCGAAGTCATCGGACATCACGTTCCTCCCGGATTGGGAACATATGCCAACTGGGACGAGCGTCTCGACGCTCAGCTTGCAGCCGCTGTCATGTCCCTGCAGGCAGTCAAGGCGGTCGAGATCGGACGTGGCGTCACAGCGGCGGTTTCATTCGGCTCGCAGGTACACGACGCAATCGGCTACGCCGGCGAGAAGAATGGCGACGACCGCTTCACGCGATTCACCCGCGCGCGCAACAACGCCGGTGGAATGGAAGGAGGCATTTCCAACGGGGAAGATGTCGTTGTGCGCGGTTACCTCAAGCCTATTTCGACACTGCGTCGGCCACTGGAATCGGTCGATTTCACCACCCGCGAGCCAGTGAAGGCCGCCTACGAGCGTTCCGACGTTTGCGTGGTTCCCGCAGCCGGAGTCGCGGCCGAGGCGATGGTCGCGCTGACTTTGGCGCGAGTTGCGCTGGAAAAATTTGGCGGAGATTCGGCCGTCGAACTCGAACGGAATTACAAATCCTATTGCAAGCAGATCGCGGAGTATTAAACGAACGCAATAAGCAGTAAGCAATAGGCGATACGCTTGTTTGTTTAAGCCTACTGCCGATTGCCTATCGCCTGTACTCCTCATCGATGAGAGCCTCTACGACGACAAAATGATCTACCCCATCGTGAAGTATGGCGATCCCGTTCTGGAAAAACCCGCCGCCACAGTCACAGTCTTTGACGAAAACCTCAAAAAGCTGATCGAGGACATGTTTGAATCGATGTACGCAGCCCACGGCGTAGGGCTTGCCGCGCCCCAAATTGGGATCTCCAAGCGCATCGCGGTGATCGATTGCTCCTTCAAAGAGGATGCGGGAGCGAAGCTGGTAATCATCAATCCGGAGATCATCCGCAAAGAAGGCCGGCAGACGCATAGCGAAGGCTGCCTCAGCCTGCCAGACTTTCGTGAGAACGTGACGCGCGCCATGAAGTGCACAGTGCGGGCACAGGACGTGGAAGGCAAGTGGTTTGAGTCTGACGGTGAAGAGTTGCTCGCGCGCGCCATGCAGCATGAAACCGATCACCTTAATGGCAAGCTATTTATCTCGCACGTAAGTGCTCTCAAACGCGACCTGATTAAACGCAAGATCCGGAAGCTGAAAAAAGCGGGCGAGTGGTAGGCACGAAGCAACAGAACCTCCGCGGGTAGACGGCGTCCCCAGCAAACGCCGAAGTTGCGATTGCTGGGGTGCGACGCGGTGGGGCAGCCGGTGTGTTGCGGCTGCGTTTTTCCAAGCTCCACGCAGCATCGCGCTCTCGGAGCTCGCCATTAGGCGATCTCCGACCCACCGACTACCGCCCCCGGTTCTGTTCCGTTTCTGCTCTTTATCGTCCGATTTTGCTCGACTCTGAGTTGGGCGGATTGCAAACTGATGGGCGGCTCATACGTCTTTTAGCCTATGCAGACGAGCAGCTCAGTTCTCCTCTCACCGATTCCCGGACGCGAGATTCTCTTTACTTCCTCGACGGATCGAGTGCGTGTGACGTTAATGTCGGATGAACCTGGGCTGGTGGAATTCGGCGGCTCCGCTCGGACGATTGTTTCGATCCATGTTGGTCCTGCTGCGGTGATGACCTGCCGTCGCGGTGGGGTGTCCCATAGTGGGAATGCCGTCCACGGGGACATTGACATCATCCCGCAGTTTCTGCCGGGTATCTGGGAACTCAAGCACAAGGACACCGCGCTCGTCGTTGGGCTTGAGCCGGAGCTTTTGCAACATGCGGCAGAGGAAGTCGACACCGATCCCAGCAGAGTTGAAATCAGGAACCGTTTTCAGACTCGCGATACCAGCTTGGAACACATTGCCTGGGCTCTGAAGGCGGAGATGGAAAGCGGATGTCCGGGCGGGCGCCTATACATGGACAGCCTGGCCACGGCTATGGCCTCGCAACTGGCAGCGAACCATAGTTCGCTGCAGACTTTTCCAAACCTCAATGGCGGACTATCGCCGCACAAGCTGAAACAGGTTCTAGCGTTTATTGAGGAGAACCTCGGGGCCGATCTTTCGCTGCAGTCGGTCGCCGACGTTGCCGGGCTGAGCGTCTCGCATTGCAAAGTTCTGTTCCGAAAAGCCGTTGGTTTGCCGGTGCATCAGTATGTAATGCGGCGCAGAATCGATCGCGCGGCAGAGCTGCTGCGCAAGAGCGACTTGCCGGTGAGCCAGGTCGCACTCGAAACCGGCTTCGCTCACCAGAGCCATTTAGCGGCACAGATGAAGCGGATTCTGGGCGTCTCGCCGAAGGCTCTGAAGCGATAGTCTTCGCCTGAATCGGTTCGATTTCCATCTGATTTTGCGCGAACACCGTCGATCTTTTCTTCATGCTGTGCCATATCGGACGGAGTTGAGCGCGTGAGGCGCTGCGCAGGAGCGTCTGCGCGCTCGCTCCGGCTCCGACCGAGGAAGCCCTTGACGATAAATCCGGACAATGACCGTCGGCCCAGAATGGGAATGGCAATCTTCTGGGGTGGACTCGCATGCGGCGTTCTCGACATCGCCTATGCATTCGCGTTTTACGGCGCTAGGGGCATTTCCCCCATCCGGCTCCTGCAGGGAATCGCCAGAGGTCTGATCGGTCCTGCGGCTCTTCGCGGCGGTACGGCGACTGCCCTGCTCGGATTGCTTCTGCACTTCACCGTAGCCTTTGGCGCAGCCGTGACTTATTGCCTTGCAAGTCAAAAGTTCACGTGGATGATCCGCCGCGCCTTCCTCTCAGGTCTGCTCTTCGGCATCGCTGTTTACTTCTTCATGAACTTCGTCGTAATCCCGTTATCTGCAATTCACAGATGGCCGGTGATTGGGAGGTTGTTCGTAGTGAATTTAATCGAGCACATGCTTATTGTCGGGCTGCCTATCGCGGTCGCTGCTCGCAAATTCATGGGAGGAGCGGATGCAGCGATTTCCTCAAGCCCAAGGCTTCGGGCCTCACAAAGCGCCTGACAACAGCTTCACAAACTAGTTCGCGCAGAAAAAGCGGAGCGCCTCTTTGACGAAACCTCCGCCGGAGGCGTGGGGCAGCTGCGTATTTGGCGGCTGCGCTTCGCCGACATCATCGCACCCGGCGCTGGGCTTGGTTCGCCCAGCGCCGCCCCACCGGCTACCGCCGGCGGTTCTGCTGTGTCGCAACCCGCAGATTTTGGGTACTTGTCTTCTCATTCGCTTCGCGCAACGATGATTCGCGGAGCACCACATGGTCATCGAAATGCGAACCTACAAGCTCAAGCCGGGCAACCGCGCTGAATTCCTTGAAATTTTTCGCTCCAAGTCAGTCCCTGCGCACGACGAAATCGGAATGAAGATTCTCGGGCCTTTTCTCTCCATCGAAGATCCCGATACGTTCTTCTTCATGCGCGGCTTTCCCGATCTGGAATCGCGCGAGCCGATGAAAGCCAAGTTTTACGAAGGAGAGCTGTGGAAACGCGAGCTGGAGCATGTGCTCATGCCGATGATCGAGAAATACGAAGTGTGCCTGGTGGATGATCCGGACGGGCTGGTTCGGTGGTGAGCAGGAACTACCGAACTTCGAAGCGGCTGCCACGATAGACTTGAGGGATGCTCGACTATCTCACTCTGCCTCTCGGCGAGAAGGCTCCGGAAGTTGTGAATGTCGTAGTCGAAATTCCACTTCAGTCGATCAACAAGTACGAGTACGACAAGAAGCTGCACGTCTTTCGTCTTGATCGCAACCTCTACTCTCCCGTGCATTTCCCCGGCGACTACGGATTTCTCCCCAGTACATTGAGTCACGATGGCGATCCTCTCGATGTCCTGGTGTTGGTGGATAGTCCGAGTTTTTCCGGCTGCGTGATGGAAGTTCGGCCCATCGGAATACTCGATATGCTCGACCAGGGCATACACGACGAGAAGCTTTTGGCGGTGGGTAAGAGTAATCCTCGATACAAAGACGTTTGGAATTATTCGGAGATCTACCCGCATATCTTGCGTGAGATCACGCACTTCTTCTCGATTTATAAGGACCTCGAAGGCAAGCGTGTAGAAACAAAGGGTTGGCAGGATGCTTCCGTCGCCAGGCGGCTCATTATTGAAAGCCAAAAAGCATTCGAGCGGGAGAGGAGTCGTGAGGCGGGGAGAAGAGAGGTCGTGGACCAAGTCTCGAAATAGAACGTCGAGAATTTCGTCCCATCCAGTTCGTACCAGACCGCACTATCCCAGCTGCTGGCGAATGTAGAATTTCGCCGGCTTACTGGAGGAAATTATGCGATCTGAAACGTTCCAGATTTCCCGGCACAAACTATTCCTTTTCGTCACAGTTGTGGCGCTGAGCAGCTTCGCTGGCGCCCAACAGTATCAACAAACCAATCTAGATTCCGACATTGCCGGTCTGGCTCTAAATCCTCAAGGACCTGACGTTCTGCTATGCAATCCGTGGGGAATTGCCGCCGGCGCTGGATCTCCCATCTGGGTCGCCAACAACAACTCCGGCACGTCCACTCTGTATGACGTCGCCGGAAATCTGAAGTCACTGATGGTCAAGATTCCGCCGACGACCGTCTTCAAGACCAAGTGCTCGGATAGTTCGCCCAACAGCACACCGACTGGGGCGGTGTTCACCGGGGTCTCGGGATTCAAGATTCCTGGAACGAATCCAGCCCAGGCAGCCTTGTTCACGTTCGTAACGGAGGATGGCACCATCTCTGCATGGAATCCGGCAAAGGGCAATAACGCCACGCAAATTCTCGACAACTCCAATGTGGGACCCGGCGCTGTGTACAAGGGCGCAACTATCGCCGCCAATGGAGCACAGATGCTGCTGTATGTCACAAACTTCCGCGCGGGAACAATTGAGACCTACGATACGAATTTCAATCCGGTACATCTCGAAGCGGATGGAGATGACGACGGAGACGGCGCATTTCGCGATCGCGCCATTCCGCGTGGCTTCGCTCCGTTCAACGTGCAGGCAGTGAATGGAAACCTGTACGTCACCTACGCAAAGCAGAATGCCGACAAGCACGACGATTTCGATGCTCCCGGATTGGGATTCGTCGACAAGTTCTCGCCGGCAGGCAAGCTCCTGCAGCGACTCCAGCCCGGTCCATGGCTCGACGCCCCGTGGGGAGTGGCACTTGCTCCGCTGGCTTCCACAACTCCGAATTTTGGCTTCTACAGCGGACATCTGCTCATTGGCAACGCAGGCAGCGGACAGATCGCCGTATACGATGCGAATAGTGGCCGCTTCGATGGGCTGCTGCGCGACCAGAGCGGACATGCGCTGCAAAATCAACGTCTGTGGGCGCTCTACTTCTCGGACGGTGTGGCGCGCGCCGGCGCTCCGCCGACGCAAGGTCCGCCAAATACATTGTTCTTTACCGCCGGCGTGAACGATGAGGCCGATGGACTCTTTGGGATCATTACTCCGGCCGACAACGCCAAGCCAGAGCAGGGTCGAGACGATCACTGATTCCCGATTTGGGAGACACTCTCGAATAGGGTGACGAGCTCTCCGCACGTCACCCGCTATAATCCTTGCAGCAGTAAACTCCCCTTGCTGTGAGGTCCCTGCTTGAAGAAGTTTCTGTTGGTTTTCTTTGCAGTCGTACTTTCCACATTTGCCTCGGCACAATCCACTGAAATAGGTGTTTTAGCGGGAGGTATGTTCACCTCGGATAAGAGCGTTCCTGTTTCTTGTGTAACGAGCCTCTCAGGCACTTCTTGCAGCCCAGCAATAGTGCACACGCCAACGCGCATCTCCTACGAAGGAGTGCTTGCGCATCGTTTGGTCAATCTTCATTTAGCGGGTATTCATCTGGAATTGCCGGTAATCGGTATACCAACCCGATCGTTGGTCGCAGCCGGATTGCGGCAGGACTTCTCGACCGTTTACTTCACGCCAGGTCTGCGGCTGCAGCTGGGATTGCCTTTCTTTTCACCGTTTGTTTCGGCAGGCGGCGGGCTTGCTCATTACTCGGGCACTGGAACGTTCGGTAGCAGTACCGTGGGCGCCTTCCAGGTGGGCGGCGGCTTCGACTTGAGCGGACCCATTCCCTTTCTCAACTTTCGTGCCGAGGTACGCGAGTTTCACAATGGAACACCCAACTTTGACGTTGGACAAAATAATCTCTTCGCCGGTGCGGGACTCGTGCTGAAATTCTAAAAATGCTGCCGAAGACCCGGGCATCCTATCCGTCACCTGTGACGCGAGGATAAGTGTGTGAGTCCTTTGCCAAGAGCAGACGGAGTCCTTAGGATGGATTCCCGGCATAACGGATCATTAACTCGGTGCGGGCGTTATTGGCCGAGAAGCAAGTGGATGACTCCTTAGTTTGGCTTGATGACGGAATTCGAGTTCTGAACGGAACTTACGCTGGAATGAGATCCTTGATAGCAGAAGAACTGCGCAATAAAGATGCATTGTCGGCGTCGGTGATTCCAAGATCAACAATCGCGGCCGCCGTCAAGCGGGCGCTCGATTTGGCGATCGCGGCGCTCTCGCTGGCGGTTTCGGCGCCGATTTTGGCAATCTTGGCCTTGTTGGTAAAGTTGCACGATGGCGGACCGATCATTTATCGACGGAGAGTTGTAGGACGAAGTGGGAACTTTGATGCCTACAAATTCCGCAGCATGCGTGTAGATGCGGATGCAGTATTGGTCAACGACCCGGCGTTACGCCGACAATTCGAGACGAACGTCAAACTGGTTGCTGATCCGCGGGTAACGTCAGTTGGAGGCTTTCTCCGAAAATTCAGCCTCGACGAACTTCCGCAACTCGTAAACGTGGTAAAGGGGCAGATGAGCCTTGTTGGTCCGCGTATGATTTCCCCGCCTGAGCTGGAACGATATGGGGAGGCCAAGGCGCTACTTTTATCGGTCAGGCCGGGTTTAACCGGGTACTGGCAGGTTTACGGAAGGCAGCGAGTCGATTATGCTGAGCGCGTGCGAATGGACGTCTTTTACATTCAGAATTGGAGCCTGGCTTTGGATCTTAAGCTGCTGCTGCTAACGCCAATGCGGGTCCTGAAAGGCACGGGAGCGTATTGATGCGGAAGATTCTTGTGACGGGTGGAGCGGGGTACGTCGGCTCGATCTGTGCCTCCGAGCTCATCAAGCGGGGCCACTCGGTTACGGTGATTGACAATCTTTCTACAGGCCATCCTGACGCCATTCCGGAAGCTGCGGATTTTCAGGAAATCGATATAGGCGACGCTCAGCGGGTAGCACGGGTTTTGGCGAAGAATCGCTTCGATGTCGTTTTTCACTTTGCAGCGAAGGCTCTGATTCCGGAGTCGGTCACAAATCCTGGCACGTTTTTCGATAACAATCTGGCTG
>DATEMI010000482.1:0-2400 GCA_035275665.1 Terriglobales bacterium
AATCTGTCATTCCGAGTGGAGCGAAAACGACTGGAACGGTCGTCTCGCGAAGTCGAGGGACCTTGAGTTTCTTCGCGAACTCTGCGGCATTTCGCAGCGCTCTCTGCGGTTCAAGCTTTTGACTTTATTTTTCGACAAACACAGGCCGCACCTCGACCAGACATCGGGTTACGCGGGTTTTGATACCATCCTCTGTCGATGAAACGCACCGGGGAAAACGTAGTCCGAATCGAAGCGGAAGCACTGCGCCGGCTCGCCGACCGTATCGCCGGTCCCATGGGCGACGCATTTCAGCGCGCGCTCAACCTCATGTTCGAATGCCGCGGCCGCGTTGTCGTCACCGGCATGGGCAAGAGCGGAATCATCGCGCGCAAAATTGCCGCCACGCTCAGCTCGATCGGGACGCCGGCTCTTTACTTGCATCCAGTCGAAGCCATCCACGGCGATTTGGGGATGGTCGTCGCTGGAGACGTAGTCGTCGCGCTTTCGGCCAGCGGCGAGACCGAAGAGATTCTCCGCCTGCTCGCCACCATCAAGCGTCTGCGCGTCCCGCTCATCACGATGACCTGCGATGAGATTTTCAGTGCCTCTACGCAATCGACGGAACCGCACGGAGTCGACGGAGATTCGCGGGAACTGCCCGCGGAGCAAAAACTCTCCACGCTCGCCTCCTCCGCCGAGGTTGCGCTCGATTGCTCCATCGACAAGGAAGCCTGTTCGCTCGGCCTCGCGCCCACGGCCTCAACCACCGCCATGCTCGCGCTCGGCGATGCGCTGGCCGTCGCACTTTCGGAAAAACGCGGCTTCAAAGAGGAAGACTTCGCCAACCTGCATCCCGGGGGAAAACTGGGCAAACGTTTGGCACGCGTCGAGTCGCTCATGCACTCCGGCGATGCCGTTCCCCGAGTCGCGCCGACCGCAAAAATGCCCGATGTTATCTATGAGATGTCACGCAAGAAACTGGGCATGACCACCGTCGTCCAAGGCGACAGTCTGCTCGGCGTCATCAGCGACGGCGACCTCCGCCGCCTGCTCGAAAAGCGCGGTAAAGACGTGCTTGATCTCACAGCCGCCGACTGCATGACCCGCGACCCCAAAACCATATCCGCCACAGAATTCGCCGCGACCGCTCTCGCTATCATGGAAGAAAAAAAGATTACGTCCCTCGTGGTCGTCGGCAAAGGCGCTAGACTGATAGGCATAGTGCACCTGCATGATCTGTGGGGCACGGAAATGGTGTAGCCATGTACCACTACGATCCCACGACGGCTCTCGAAGAGATTAAAGAAGAAGCGCTGCTTCCGAACCCGGTCCACGTTCGCGACATGCTGCTGCGCCGGCGTCTCAAGCCGGAAGAGTCGCTCGAACTGAATCGCCTGTTTACCGAGTATCAGAAATTTTTCGCGGAAGCCCAGAAGCTGGGAAAAGAAATTCTGCAAAAACTGGCCGCCTAGGACTACTGATCGCCGCTTGTCTCCTCCTGACCTGCGCGCGCGCCTTACCCTTTACACCTTCTAGCTGTGCAAAACAACGCACACTCAGACCTTTCTCCCCGCCAGCGCATTCGAGCTAAGCTTCGTGTCCTTAGCGCACTCTGCGGTTCAGGCTTTCGATGTTTCTCGCTCTCCGGTTGAGCAGTGCCGTCCACTGCTCAGGAATCATCCACCCCATCCTTTACAATAGAAAATTCTCTACCAACAGGACATCTAACATGTATCGCTGGTCCGAACTCTTTATCCCTACCTTGCGCGAGGCCCCCGCGGACGCGGAGGTCGCAAGCCACAAATTTCTGATTCGGGCCGGCTACATCCGCCAGCTCGGCGCGGGCATCTACTCGTACCTTTTCTTGGGACAGCGCTCCTTCGAAAAGATCATGAACATCGTCCGCGAGGAGATGAACACCATCGGCCAGGAATTCTTCCTTCCCGCCATCCACCCGCGCGAACTGTGGGAGCAGAGCGGCCGCTGGGCCGTGATGGGCGATAACATGTTTCGCCTCAAAGACCGCAAAGGCGCCGATCTTTGCCTGGGCATGACGCACGAAGAAGTCATGACCGAGATTGCCCGCAAGGAACTGCGCAGCTATAAGCAGCTGCCTCAAATCTGGTACCAGATCCAGACCAAATTTCGCGACGAGCCCCGGCCGAAAGGCGGACTGCTGCGCGTCCGCCAGTTCACCATGAAGGACGCCTACTCCTTCGACATCGACGAAGCCGGACTCGACGAGAGCTACAAGAAGCACGACCACGCTTACCGCCGCATCTTCACCCGCTGTGGCCTGCAATTTGTTGCCGTTGAGGCCGACTCCGGCGCCATGGGTGGATCGCAATCGCACGAATTCATGGTCCGCACGCCTGCCGGCGAAGACCAGATTGTCAGCTGCGAAAAGTGTGATTACGC
>DATEMI010000483.1:0-16968 GCA_035275665.1 Terriglobales bacterium
ACTTCAACCCGAGTTGAACGCGCAAACGGCGAACCAAGCGAAGTGTTAGTGGTAGCTGCACACCGAATTGAAGTGCATTGCCGATCACCGATCCCCATGCAGTGATCACAGCAAGCGAGTCTTCATCGCGAGTGCGCCCGAAGATGATCATCGTTGCAATCATCGTGGCGCTCCAGGCAATTGGCGCAGCATACGACAGAAAGAACTTGCGATGACTGTTGAGAATTCCTAGACACCAGGCGGACATCACTAGTAGTCCCGCGCCGGGAAAGAAGATTCGAACAAGACGGATCGTGAGCTCGCGTTTGGCTCCATGAAAACCAGGAGCAATGGCGTCAATAATGTACGGAGTTGCGAGTACCCCGATAAGAACGAGAATGGAAGTGACAAGCGCGAGCAAGCTCGCAATGGCGTCGGCCAAATCGCTCGCGGCTTCTTCTTCTCCTCTCGTGCGTAACCGCACGTACACGGGAATAAAGGACGCCGATAAGACTCCCTCTCCGAACAGATTCTGCAAGAAGTTGGGGATGCGTACAGCTGCGCGGAAGACGTCAGCTACGTCTGAGCTACCGAAATAGTGTGCGACAACCGTTTCACGAAGCAGTCCCGCGATTTTGCTCAGAAACATCCCCGCAGCAACCAGAGTTGCCGAGCGTCCAACGCTCTCGGATGGTTTCGCCGCGGGCAGACTCTCGGTGGAAGGCAGCATGAAAGGTCCCGCAGTCAATCTAGCATCTGCAGAGGCGGCAAAGTGGCGTCGGAGCTTCCTTTATAATTACGAGTCTTTTGAACGTCTGGTCCTGCCATGGACCGACTCTGGAGCGTGCGATGGCTGTTTCTGGTATGGGTGGCAATCCAGCCTTACGAGACATTCACACACAGTTGAAGAACCGCATGGACAAGGCGGTAGGCGACTTCCGCACCAGCTTGCTCTCGACTCGGACCGGGCGGGCTTCTGTACATATGGTGGACAGCATCCGCGTGCCCTACTACGGCTCCGAGATGCCGCTGAATCAGATCGCGCAGGTACACGCGCCGGAGGCGCAGTTGATCACCGTGCAGCCGTTCGACCCTAGCTCGCTGGCGGAGATCGAGAAGGCGCTGCGCACCTCTGACATGGGATTCAATCCGCAGAACGATGGCAAACTCATTCGCATTCCGATCCCGCCACTCACGGAAGAACGCCGCAAGGAACTGGTGAAGCACCTGCATAAAGTCCTCGAAGAACATCGTACGGCCATTCGCAACGTTCGCCGCGATGGCAACGATTTGATCAAAAAAGCTTTGAAGGACAAGAAGATTTCTGAAGACGATGAGAAGCGCGCGCTCGAAGAAATCCAAAAGCTCACCGATGACGAGATCAAGAAAATGGAAGAGATGAGCAAAGCTAAGGAAAAAGAAGTGATGCAGGTGTGAGCAGGTGCAATTTCGTGATTTCGCGATCTCGTGATTGATAACCCTTAAATCGCGAAATCGCGAAATCACGAAATTCCTAACGTCCTCTCCATTCTTCCCACAATTATTCCCAACCTGAGTTGATGCTCGGGAGCAAACATCGTTAGAATCAGGGCTGCCCACCTCCTGTTTCCGGCAGACCTGCGCTCGCGGGTATAGGTGTGTGTAGTTGGAGGGACGTAAGTGCTCGAAGTAGGCGCAGTAGCTCCGGATTTCGATCTGCCTGCGGTGACCGGCGACCGTCGCCACCGAGTGCGGCTCAGCGACTTCCGGGGAAAGAAGAACGTGGTGCTGGCGTTCTATCCGCTGGATTGGACGCCGACTTGAAGCGAGCAGATGACGGCGTACAGTCACGAACTCGAGACGTTCGCCTCATATGACGCTCAGGTCATGGGCGTAAGCGTTGACTCCACCTGGAGCCACATCTCCTGGCAGGAGAAAGAAATCGGAAAGCTGCGCTACCCGCTGGCCAGCGACTTCTATCCCCATGGCGAGACGGCGCAGAAATACAACGTCTTTCGGACTGGCGATCCCATTCCGGGAATCAATGAGCGTGCAGTCTACATAGTCGACAAAGAAGGAAAGATCGCGTTCGCGCAGCTCTATGAACTTGGGGAAGCTCCGGACAATCGGGATGTGCTCGAAGTCTTGGAGAGGCTATCCCCAAGATTGGCTCAGCCTGCGAGCCAATGACTGTCTTCGTCATTCAGAATGGATGCTGACAACGTTCGTGTGAGCAGAAGCAAAAAGTCCCTACAAAGACCAAGAAAGCCGGAATAGCAGTCGATAGGAACTCTTCCGCCAAAAATCAAGCGTTCGGGGAATCACAGCGAAAGCCGCCTAATCCGCCGGGGGACGATCGGTCATGCGGAATTGTGTACGGAAGTGCTCCGAGAGCAGTCCGATGGCGTCTCTATTGCCATCCGGATCGCTCTGCGCCAGGTATTTCATGGCCTCGACCAGCAGCTTTTGCCCTTCGATGTAGCGCCGGTCGCTAATTCGCGGCGCACGGCGCCGCTTTGGCTCGGGGATTACCGGGATCGTCAGTACTCTGGCCACGGTTACCAATCCTTTATAAAGGCAGATATTGAGGCAAGGAGAGTAGGAAGCCGAAACTTCTACTATTCGTTGCCAGTATAGGCAACGAACTACTCTGGTGGAAGCATTTTTCAGCCGGTAGCCGTGGTTCCGCCAAAGTCACTATTTCAAGCGGCGTTGACCAAAGTCCGTATTTTTGCCAGCAATTGCTCCGGCTCGCCCTTGCGAGCAAATCCGGCAGCATAGGGAGCAATGTCGTCGGGCATCCACTGCATATCCGAAAGCACCAGAACCGGCCTTTTGGGGAACGCCTCTTGCGCCATCCTTGCTATGGCTGGGGCACTAATTGAATTTCCCATTCGATAGTCCATCACGATCAGATCTACCGGTTCGGATCGGGGAAACTCCAACGCCGCATGATTCACGAGCAGCGTGAGCGGACGAAAGCCTCCCCGTTCCAAAATCCATGCATACAGCTTCAGGTGAGATGGGTCGTCATCGATCAGGAGAACAGTGGGCCTGGCGGACACGGGTGAGTAAAGTATATGTTACAAACGAGAGAGTGCGATGAATTTTATATGAAGGGCCATTTTGGAGACAACCAGAGCTGGCCAACTGCCATCCAAATCGCGAACAGCTCTCCCCTCCAACAAATTTGGCTCCAAGCGAACTTGGAAATCTCGTAGCTCCGGTGTTTGGAGCCGGCTGAAACAAAGCGATGCACTGTTCCGGACTTCGAAGCCATACCTCATTGTTTTGGCTGGCTCTGCTGCTTCTTTCCTGGTCGAGCGGCTCCCCCCAATCCACTCCTGACGTTCAGCTCGCACAAGGTGGCCAACAGCCACTGAAGGAGCTCAGCCTCGAGCAGTTGGGCAAAATCGAAGTCACCACCGCGACCAAAACGCCGGAAACGCTGTGGAAGACCCCGGCCGCAATCTACGTGATCACGCAAGAAGATATCCGCCGTTCCGGCGTGACCAACATTCCTGAAGCGCTGCGCTTAGCGCCAGGCGTAGAGGTGGGTAGAATTGACGCCGACACATGGGCCATCGGCATTCGCGGCCTGCAGAGCAATTTTTCCAAATCGGTACTCGTGCTGATCGACGGACGCAGCGTGTACACGCCGCTCTTCTCCGGAGTTTTCTGGGACGTGCAAGATCTTCCACTCGAAGACGTCGATCGCATTGAAGTCATCCGCGGCCCCGGTGGCACGATCTGGGGACCCAATGCGGTAAATGGCGTAATCAACATCATTACCAAGAACGCGGCGGATACTCACGGGGCCATGGTGTCGGTGCTCGCCGGCAACGTTGATAAAACCGTCGATTCAGTGCGCATCGGCGGCGGCAACGGACAAGGTTTCAATTATCGCGTCTTCGCGCGTGGGTTCGTGCGCGGCCCCGAGTTTCATCAGGACGGCAACAACTTCGACCAGTGGCACCAGGAGCGCGGAGGCTTCCGTATGGATTGGGACAACCACGCGGATACCTACACCGTACAGGGAGATATCTATCGAGGTGACTCACCTCACCTTGTAAGTCTGGGCACGCTGAATCCACCTACATTCGAAGTACCGACGGTTGTGGATTCTGCCGTGTCAGGCGGAGACGTGCTTGCCCGTTGGCGGCGCGATCTCGGCAACGGCTCTGACATCTATCTGCAGGTCTACTTCGATCGCACGCAGCGCATCGATGCCTCTTTGGGCGAATCGCGAAACTCGTTCGATATCGATTTCGTTCACCACCTTCGCCTCGGAACTCGCAATCAAATTTCCTACGGTACAGGGCTGCGCTGGAGCCCTTACTACTTCGAGCAAACCGCACAAACGCTTGATGTTCAGCCACACTCCGAGACTGACCACGTGCACAGTATTTTCCTTCAGGATGAAGTCCAGCTTCTGCCGAACCGCTTTTCTTTGACCGGCGGCCTCAAACTGCAGCACAACAACTTCACGGGTTTCGAAGCGCAGCCCACCGTGCGTGCCCTGTGGACTCCTTCTGAGCATCGCAGTTTTTGGGCCGCTGTGACGCGTGCCGTAACCACCCCCTCACGGCTGGAAGAGGGTCTGAACCTTACCGGAGCGGCGAGTCTGAATCCGCTTATCTTCTTTCGTGTTTCAGGCAATCCCAAGTTCCAATCTGAAACTCTGCTCGGATACGAAGGCGGCTACCGACAGCTATTTGGCCAGAGGGTCTATGTGGACTTGTCCGTTTTCCATAACGACTATGACAATCTGCAGAGCTTCGGAGAATCCTCAACGTTCCTGGAAAATACTCCACCGGCTCCGCACCTCGTGGTCAACATTCCTTACGAAAACCAAATTGCCGGAGCAACCGACGGTTTTGAACTTGCGCCTACCTGGAACATCAGCAACTCCTGGCGCATTGCAGGCTCCTATTCGTTCGTGAGCACGGGACTCCATGCCACTGGCGGCACCGCGGACATTAGCTCGACGGGATCCATTAAGACTTACGAAGGCTCCAGCCCGAGGCATCAGGTAGAAGCTCGTTCGTTTCTCACCCTGCCGCTCCATTTTGAATTCGATCAGACTTATCGATATGCAAGCGCTCTCCCGGCGCAGACTGTGCGTGCTTACCAAACCATCGATGCGCGCCTCGGCTTCAACTTCAAAGAACTCCAACTCTCTTTGACAGGACAAAATCTGTTCCAGCCGAATCATTTCGAGTGGGGAACGGGCGACCCTTCTCAGGCATTGATCGGAATTCGCCGCGCCGTGTACGTCAGTGTGGTGTGGAACAGAGGCAGATGAGCTTGGCCGCCGATGGGAAAGGTGATCGGAAGAACGCCTTTTATCATTGTCAGGGAATGTTAACGCGCAAAAGCCAGATCGGGACGCGTGCGGCGATCCTTCTAGGCACGTTGCTGCTCGCCATCTGTGGCTCGGCATTCGCGGACCACCCTTCGGAATATCAGGTCAAAGCTGCGTACCTGTACAATTTTGGGAAATTTGTCAATTGGCCTGCCGATGCAGGCGCAACCTCCGAGTTCGACGTCTGTGTTCTGGGAACCGATCCTTTCGGACCGCTGCTCGACGCCACCGTCTCTGATTCCACCATCAACGGCAAACGAGTAATCGCGAGGCGCATTGTACGCGCACAGGACGCGGCAAGTTGTCGCGTCGTTTTTATTGCTGCCTCAGAATCACAGCGCTTAAGCAGCGATCTTGCGATCCTAAGTAAGCTGCACGTCCTTACAGTCAGCGACAATTCTCACTTTCTCGATCGCGGTGGAATGATCCAGTTCGTTTTCGAAGGCGATCGCGTTCGTTTTGCCGTGAACCTGACTGCCGCGCAAGAGGCCGGACTCACGCTCAGCTCCGAACTGCTCAAGGTTGCAACCAGAGTGGTCGGAACGCAGGTGCGATAAACATGCAGACCGAGAAAACCACATCGATCGCGCGCCGCCTTACCTGGATGAACGTCCTGGTAAGTGCGATTGCGCTTATCGTGTGTTCGGCCGCATTCATTGCCTACGATCTGAATGTTTACTTCGACGCCATCGTTCGTAATCTTACCGTGCAGGCGCAGATGGTTGGCTTCAACAGCGTCTCCGCGCTCACATTCAACGATCCCCAAGCCGCTGAAAAAACGCTTTCCGCTCTTTCGACCTCCGCCAACATCATTTCCGCGGGTCTGCTCACACCAAACGGCAAGCTGTTTGCTCGGTATGCCAAACCGGGAACACCGATCAATATCCCTGCGCTTCCGCAAGGCTTTGACGATCAGCACTGGTTCAAGCGCGACGAACTCTCGTTGATGCACCCAGTCATTTTTCAGGACAAGCTCACCGGTTATGTGTACATACTATCGGATCTGCATCGGCTCTACGTTCGGCTAGAGCAATATGTACTCATCATTATTCTCGCGCTGCTAACGGCCTTCGTCGTTGCTCTCCTGGCTTCGTCGATCTTCCGCCGCGCGATCGCGCAACCTGTCATGCGACTGGCTGAAACCGCGCGCATTGTCTCGCGAGAAAAAAACTATTCGGTTCGCGCTTCCCCCACCCGCGAGCACGACGAGTTGGCCACGCTGATCGCCGCCTTCAACGAAATGCTGGAGCAGATCCAAACCCGTGATCAGGCATTGCGCGAGGCGCAGGGCGAACTCGAACATCGCGTGCAGGACCGAACGCGCCAGCTTGTCGCGGCCAACAAGGAACTCGAGGCGTTTTCATACTCGGTCTCGCATGATTTGCGCGCTCCCCTTGAGGTGATCAACGGCTTCAGCTACGTGCTCGAATCGGACCACGCCAACAAACTCGACGCAAGCGGACGCGAATGCCTCAAGCAGGTTCGACTGGCATCGCAGCGCATGGGCGAGCTGATTGAAGACCTTCTCAACCTCTCCCGTGTAGCCACCACCGCCATGCATCAGGAGCGCGTTGACCTCGGCGCCTTCGCGCGCAACATTGCCGATGATCTGCATCGCCGCGAGCCGGAACGCGATGTGACGTTCGTGATCGAGCCTCACGCGATCGTCAGAGGCGATCCTCGCTTCCTGCAGATCGTCCTCGAGAATCTTCTGCGGAATTCATGGAAGTACACTTCGCGGCATCTCAAAGCGCGAATCGAGTTTGGTGTTGAAGAGCGGCGCGGCCTTCATGTCTATTTCGTGCGCGACGACGGAGCAGGATTCGATCCTGCACGTGCCGCCCGTCTCTTTCAGCCGTTCCAACGCCTGCATTCTGAATCTGAGTTCTCCGGCAACGGCGTGGGCCTCGCAACCGTGCAGCGCATCATCCAAAAGCACTCCGGACAAATCTGGGCCGCCGGAGCTCCCGAACGAGGCGCAACGTTTTACTTCACCGTCGGCGAGAATCATGCGGCTGTCGCGAGTTCCAATTCGGAACAGGAAGCACGCGTAAGCAACAGGTAGTAGGCAATAGGCGATAAGCGGTTGTCGCGAACCACGGTCAACCGACATCAGCGAATTTTCTATTCTTGCAAGCCGAAATTTAGCAAGTTAGTTGTGTCGCATACTCGCCTATTGCCTACTGCTTATTGCCTACTGCCTGCCGTTGTCCTCGTACACCCGCGCACTCTCGCCGTGGGCACTATCGAACAGCAAATTCAAACTGTCGGGCCCGGGATGATACAGGACAAAGCGGCTGCCCTGATCGCCGTAGGCGCGGAACAACAGCTCGCCGCGGCCGTTACCGCTGGCATCGACCGCATCGATGATCTCCAGTCGCGGATACACATCGAGATGTTCATCATCGGTGATCTGCGAGAAAACCTTCCGCAAGCTGCCGTCGATCTCCTCCCATGCGGCTGTGGTGATGTACTTCTTCGCGCCATTCACCAACGCGGTCGCCGAAAAGACCAAAATGGGAGCGTTGTCGCTGTTTATATCGAACATGCCGAACTTCACGTTTTTGAGTTCGAGCGGGATAGGCCTGGAGGTTAGAGTGCGCGTCCGCGTCTTCCTGCTCGCGGTGCTTGGCCTTGGCGCTTCGGACGGCTTGCGCAATTTTTCCAGCTCCGCCCGCGTGAGCTTCTCCATCAATGCACGAAACTGATCGGCTTCGCCGGGCTTCGTGCGATATGTGAACGGACGCGGCTCCGGACCGCTGGCATCGGAAACGGCTACCATCATGTGCATCGCCGGCGGGATAAATTCCTTCGCCGGCGCTGCGGGCTTCTTGACTTCCGTCGCGCTGTGACGCCGCAGCGTCGGGCGTTCCGGATCACGATCGATGTTCTTCAGAACGTCATCGGTCTGCTCCTTCGGACTGGGCGGCGGCGGAGCTCCGCGACGAAGCTTGGGTCGTTCGTCCTCCGAGGGCGCGGCTGGTGCAGCAGGCTTTGAAGCAGTTTTGGTCTTCTGCTCATCGCTGCCTTTTTTGTCGAACCGGCCGAGTCCGTACCAGGTGCCGTCCTGATCCCGCGCTCCGCCTACGGTAAATGTGCCTACAACATCACCGCTCTTGAGCACGTCGTACATCACACCGGAGTCGATAGCCATCGGCTCGGGCTGCGCCTGGTAAAGCTCAGCATCGTAGTAGCGGCCTTCGACCAGAATCGTGACCGGCGTCAGAACCGACGTTCCCGGAGTGGGAACTGGATCATCTCCGTTCCAGGTCACCACGCCAACCGCGCGCGGCCCAGCGTCTTTCTTGCGTTGCGCGCTCATGACCAGCGGAGATGCAAGCCAAAGCGACACCACAACCAGGGCGGCAACGCAAAATCCAACCTTGCGATATAAATGTTCGGAACGATACTTCAAGGAATAAGCCTTCATGGAAATTGGCGACAAAGTTCCCGACACAGCGGTTCCCAATCAAGACGGCCAGCCGGTGAGCCTCAAGGATTTTCGCGGCAAGCCGGTCGTACTTTTCTTCTTTCCCAAGGCCGACACCCCGGGCTGAACCATCGAGGCCTGCGGCTTTCGCGATCAGTTCGAAAAGCTGCAGCGTGCCGGCACGGTCGTGCTGGGCATATCGAAAGACTCACCGAACGCGCAAAAGAAGTTCAAAGACAAATATAGCCTTCCCTACACTCTGCTCGCCGACGAGGACAAGAAGCTCTGCGAAGCTTTCGGCGTGCTGAAAGAAAAGAACATGTACGGCCGCAAGACGATGGGCATCGAGCGCACTTCGTTCCTCATCGATGCGCAAGGACGGATCACAAAGATCTTCCCCAAAGTAAAGCCCGAAGGCCACGCGGAAGAGGTGCTTGATTCCTTGAAAAAATGAGCAGAGCCGGCGTCCGCTGTAAAACTGAAGGTGCCCCGTTGTTTCCTCGTGCGACTGCGTTGCGGACTATGGGTTGAATTCGACTTATCGGCAGCTGTCAAAGGGTAGCTATCTTCTATGGTTGCAACAGCTTGCCGAAAAAATCTCGGCGACGACCAACCCATCCGGAATAGTCTGCGTAACCCTGACTTTTCCACATCGTAACCCTGCGTTTTCCTCAGGGTTACGCAGTCGTTCTCCACAGCGTTACGCATCTCCAGATGGCTTGTGTAAACGAGTTGCGAGCAGCTCCAAGCTCGCAACTCGAGCGAGCCAGCCAGAAACGCTAGTCACAATTGGGCAGTTCTTCATCCTAGCCACGATCATCTGATGTCATCCAGCCTGAGCTTCTCCGGGCAACGTCCGGACTGGGATTGCGTTTAGTCGGCGCATTGCGCCATATTCGGGCATGTGGGGTCGTCTTCAGAGCCCTATTTCTGTGCTATGACAAATCGGCAGAATTGTCAATCAAAATGTTCGTATTTTCTTTGCATTCAGGCGAGGACAAATCTTGGTGCCGGGAGGGGGGGTCGAACCCCCACGAGGGGTAAACCTCGGCGGATTTTGAGTCCGCTGCGTCTGCCAGTTCCGCCATCCCGGCTTCGGAGGGCATCAACAGGTTAGCACGAGGCCTTTGAATCCAATACAGTTCACTTGAGACTCGGATGGAATCGAAGTAGTCCAAGAGTTCGCTTGGGCAATCAGTGCCGCGTTGTTTGCGGCACTTGCAACAGGATTGGCTCAGAGAACTGCATTGCTCTTAATTTCGAGGCTCCCGTATTCGTTGATGTTTCAAACTGAAACAACGCGCAGACCGACCGCGCTCTGTGACCCAGGTCACCGCGAATTCATCGCCGCAGCGCAACGATGGCGTAAGCTTAATCAGACGTGAAAATCGGCCGCAAACTCGCGAGCGCTCTCATGCTGGTCGTTCTGTTCGGGTATCCGGCAATGGCATGTCTGGTACCGGGCGCGGAAATGACTGAAGCGGAGCGAGACTGCTGCAAGCAGATGGCGCAGCAGTGCGGTTCGATGAACATGCCGTCGTCGCATTCCTGCTGCGAGAAGGAAGTCAGCCGCCCGAATTCGATGTTGGGCGCGACCTTTGCGCAGCTCGTAGCGCCGGCATTGAGTGACGCCGTTGTTAGCGAACTGCCGCAGCCTCTTGCCATCGCGCCACAGTTTTCTGCATTCGAGTTTCACCCGTTGCCTGAGAGTCCGCCAGGCGCCTCTTCCATTCTGAGAATCTAGCCCGGCTTTCATCTGTTCCGGCGCACGCGCTCGTGTGCCTCTCCCTTGCTGTTTGTTCCGGAGGAACGATGAAAGCCATTCTTGTTTACCTATTTTGTTTTTCGGCCGTCATGGCTGTAGCCGCGGACGACCCATATGAAGCCGCGCTGGCTACATTGGCGCAAGAACATTCACATGCAAGCTCGAACGCAGCGCCGATCACGCTCGACGAAGCCGAGCAGATCGCGTCGCAAGCCAATCCCGAAATTCGCGTCGCGGCGCGGAAAGTTGCGACAGCGGAGGCCCACCAGCCTGGCGCCGGCGCGCTTGACGATCCATCCGTGATGTACCGAGGATGGCAGGTTCCGCTGACCAGACCGTGGGACTACAACGCCGCGATGAACATGTTCATGGTCAGCCAGAACTTTCCCGGACCGGGAAAGCGTGCGCTGCGCTCGCAGGTGGCAACTGACGCGATCAGCATCGCGAAAGCGGAACTCGAAGCTGAGAAACGAGACGTATCGGCTGCGATCCGCAAAGCATTTTCTGACCTGCTGCGCAGTGCAGATGAGCTGAGAGTACACGATGAGCAGGTCGGCATTGCGCGGCAGGCATTCGAAGCCGCGCGAATCAAGTATTCGGTCGGCAAGGTGCCGCAACAAGACGTTCTGAAAGCTCAGGTCGCGCTGACCAGGTTGATCGAGCACCTGCTGATGCTTGAACAGGACGCTGACCTAAGTCGAGCAACACTCAACACTCTCCTCGGTCGCAGTCCCGACACGTCGCTCGAAGTCTCCGGCCAACATGCGATTCCCACACACATGCCGACGCTAGCTGAGCTCAAGCAGCTCGCACTTCAGAACCGTCCTGAACTGATGGCTTCTGCGGCAACTATCAAGCAAGCGCAGGACGAAGTGGCGCTTGCGCGAAAGCAATACACGCCCGACTTCTCCGCCAATGCCGGCTACATGCTTGCGCCGAGCGGCTCGCAATTCCGCAAGAACTACATGATCGAAGGCTCGATGACCCTGCCGTGGCTGAACCGCCGCAAGCACGACTCTGAGATGGGCGAAGCGCAGGCGACGGTTGCGGAACGTCAGGCTGAATTCGACGCGATGCGCTTGAGCGCGTTTCAGCAAATTCAAGATGCGCTGGTACGCGCAAACTCCGCGAAGCGGCTAATGGACTTGTACCAGAACTCGCTTCGACCGCAATCGGAAGCGACACTGCACTCCACCGTCATTGCCTACGAGAACGACCGCACGGACATTCTCAATCTGCTCGACAGCCAGAACACCACGCTGGACGTTGACTATGCCTACTTCCGGGCGCTCGCCGATTTCGAGCAACGCATGGCCGAACTGGAATTGGCAGTCGGAGCTCCAGTGCCGACATCCGGCCAAACTGCGACGGATTTACCGGAGGTGACGCGATGAATTACCGCAAGGCTTTCTTCGCAATGATGGTAGTTGCAATCGCACTCGCTGTCGTCCTCGTTTATTACATGCGGCAGCCGCGCGCAGTGCTGCCAGAGTCGACATCGGGAACTGCTTTCCAATCCGGAACTGCAATGCCTCCCACTCAACCAGCGCCGCAGTCGGAGAATGCGATGCCCACGTTGTCGCCGGTGCAGCTTTCTCCTGAACGGCTGCAGAGCATCGGCGTAAAGTTCGCTAATGTGAAGCGCCAGATTGTCGAAGACGAGATTCGCGTCACAGGCAACGTTGATGTCGATGAAGAGCGGCTCGCATATGTGCAGACGCGATTCCCAGGATGGATTCAAAAAGTGTTTGCAGATGCGACCTATCAGTATGTTCGCAAGGGCCAGCCATTATTCACAATTTATAGCCAGGAGTTGGTGAGTACCGAACAGGAATTTCTGCTCGCGCTGAAAAATCAGCAAACCCTCTCACAGTCTGATGGCACAGCCGCGAATGAAGCTGATTGGCTGGTGAACGCCGCACGCCAGCGGCTTCAGCAATGGAACGTACCCGAAAGCGAAATCGCACGACTGCAGAAAACCGGCGAGGCGCAGCGCGACATGACGGTTCCGTCGCCCACTTCCGGGTACATCACCGAACGAAATGCGCTGCCGAATCAATTCGTGCAGCCGGAAACCAGGCTGTACACGATTGCTGATCTCTCGCAGGTATGGATTTATGCACAGGTATTCCAAACCGACGTTGGCCGACTGAAAACCGGCGATCCTGCAACCGTTACCGTAGATGCCTATCCGCGACGGCTCTTCCGAGGGCGCGTTCAACAAATCCTTCCGCGGGTGGATCCTACGACGCGAACAGCGCGCGCGCGATTGGTGTTCGACAATCCTGGACTGCTGCTCAAACCCGGCATGTACGTCAATGTGGTTTTGGGTGTGCCGCTCGGGACTCAACTTGTTGTTCCAGCTTCCGGCGTACTGCAAGCCGGCAGTCGGCAGATGGCATTCGTGGACCGTGGCAACGGCTACTTGGAGCCGCGCCAGATCGAAACCGGTCTGCGCGCGGGCGACAACTTTGTCGTGCTCAAAGGGCTCAAGGCCGGCGAACGCATCGTCGCTTCCGCCAATTTTCTGATCGATTCCGAAGCTCAATTGCAAGCGGCTCTTGGGCAGTTCGCTCCGCCTCCGCCCGGCGCCGGCGGCGCCGGTGGAACGGCCGCCGTATCTATACCTCAACAAAGCGCCAATTTGGAATTTTCAAGTGAACCGTCGCCACCGCGCAAAGGCGGAAACACCTTTCGCGTGAAGCTGACGGGCCCTTCTGGCAAGCCGATCACAGGCGCACAGGTGACGGTTGCGTTCTACATGCCTGCAATGCCCGCAATGGGAATGGCCGCAATGAAAACAACAGCCATGCTTACCGATAAAGGCAGTGGTCTGTATGAAGGCACAGGCGAGCTGGGCAGCGGCGGCACCTGGCAGGTGACGATTACGGCCCAACGGAACGGCCGGACAATCGAGACGAAGCAGATGAGCGTCACCGCTACGGGAGGCATGTAGCCATGATCTCCCGCGTAATTGATTGGTGCGCCCGCAATCGCTTCCTCGTCTTCACCGGAACGGCCTTGCTGGTTGTTGCTGGTATTTGGTCTTTGCGGCATATTCCGCTCGATGCGCTGCCCGACATTTCCGACGTGCAGGTTGTAATTCATACGGAATGGGCAGGTGAGCCGCCCAACATCATCGAGGATCAGGTGACGTATCCGCTCGTGACCACGTTTCTAGCCGCGCCACGAGTGAAAGCGGTTCGTGCGCAAACCATGTTCGGCGATTCATATGTCTTCGTGGTTTTCGAGGATGGCACCGATCTGTACTGGGCACGTTCGCGCGTAACCGAATACCTGCAACAGCTCACTGGATGCTTGCCGAGCAATGTTCATCCGGTGATTGGCCCCGACGCCACCGGAGCCGGTTGGGTGTACGAATACGTTCTCGTTGATCACTCCCACCAACACAGCCTTGCTGATCTGCGCTCGCTCCAGGACTGGCATTTGCGTTATCAGCTTGCGACCGTTCCCGGCGTGGCCGAGGTCGCAAGCATCGGCGGTTTCGTTCGCCAGTACCAGGTACAGCTTGATCCCAACAAGCTGCTGGCCTACGGCATTCCGCTCTCGATGGTGATCGACCGGGTGCAGCAGAGCACAAATGAGGTTGGCGGAAATATTTTGGAAATGAACGGCGTGGAGTACATGATTCGCGGCTTGGGCTACTTGCGTTCGCTCGACGATCTTGCAAATGTCCCTGTCAACGCGAAGAACGGTACGCCGGTTCTGATTCGGGATTTAGGAACTGTCGCGTTCGGCCCGGATGTTCGTCGCGGAGTAGCGGAGTGGAACGGCGAGGGCGAGACGGTCGGCGGAATCGTGGTAATGCGCTTCGGCGAAAACGCGCTCGATGTAATCAACGGAGTCAAGCAGAAGCTGCGCGAGATTCGGCCATCGCTGCCATCGGGTGTTGAAGTCGTTGCGGGCTATGACCGTTCCGGATTGATTCAAGCTTCGATCAAAACTCTGCAACGGGATCTGCTGGAAGAGGCAATCATCGTCAGTCTGGTGACGATTTTCTTCCTGTTCCACTTCCGCTCGGCGTTTATTCCCATTCTCACCGTGCCGGTTGCGGTGATTGCGTCTTTCATTCCAATGTACTACCTGCACGTCAGCTCGAACATCATGTCTCTGGGCGGATTGGCGCTTGCGATCGGGGTGCTCATTGACGCTGGACTGGTGATTGTCGAAAACGGCTACCGGCATGTGGCAGACGCGCAGGCTGCACTCCGTGAACGCGATCCCGATGCCAGGCTGCCCGCGAAAGAGCGTTATCGCGTGCTGATCTCAGCGGCACAGACGGTTGGACCGGCGATTTTCTATTCGCTGCTGATTATCATCGTCTCATTCATTCCAGTGTTTCTTTTGCAGGCGCAGGAAGGCCGCATCGTCCGGCCATTGGCCTGGACAAAGACACTGTCAGTCGCCTTCTCGTCTCTTCTTGCCATTACGCTCGTCCCGGCTCTGATGCCTTTGTTCATTCGTGGGCGGTTGCGACCTGAATCGGAAAATCCGGCTTCGCGGTTCACGCAGCGGCTTTATTTGCCTGTCCTGAACTTTGCTTTGCGCCACCGCAAGCTCACGATCTTGATGAATGTCTTGTTCCTGGCGATCACGATTCCGCTGTTTTGGCGATTAGGCAGTCAATTTATGCCCCCGCTGTTTGAACACTCGTCGCTCTACATGCCGAGCGCGCTGCCTGGAATTTCGATCAGCCAAGCCGGCCAGTTACTTCAGGAGCAGGATCGAATCATCCGCTCATTTCCCGAAGTGAAAACGGTATTTGGCACGGTTGGACGATCCAATAGCGCAACCGATAACGCTCCGCTTGACATGTACGACACCACGATCATGCTCAAGCCGCGGGAGCAATGGCGTGGCGGCATGACATACGAGAAGTTAGTGGCCGAAATGGATTCGAAGCTCCAGTTTCCTGGCCTTGCCAATACGTGGACGATGCCGGTCGAAAATCGTCTCGATATGGAACTGACCGGCATCAAAACACCGCTGGGCCTCAAGGTGCAAGGGCCAAACCTCGACGAGATCCAGCAGGTCGCGGAACAAATCCAGCAGATTCTGAGCACGTTGCCCGAGATGCGCTCCGGCTTCGCAGAGAAAGTCGCGCAGGGGTTTTATATCAACATTGAAGTGAACCGCTCCGAGGCTGCGCGTTACGGGCTAACGATTGCCGACGCGCAGCGCGTTATTACGTCGGGCATTGGCGGGCAGAACATTGCTGAGAATGTGGAAGGCCGTGAGCGTTATCCGATCAACGTTCGATACGAACGCGATTTTCGCGACAGCTTGGAGGAACTCGGCCGCGTACTGGTGGCTACGCCTTCAGGCGCGCAGGTTCCTCTCGCTCAGATCGCGCGCCTTTCGTATTCACGCGGTCCAACGATGATTCGCGACGAAGATGGCGCGCTCACTGCTTACGTCTACCTGGACCTGAACACGCGGAATTACGGCGGATTTGTTGAGAAAGCCGAGCGTCTGCTCCACGACAAGCTCCGCCTGCCTGCGGACTATAGCTATCGCTGGGCCGGCGAATACGAATTCGAGCAGCGAGCAAAGGCGCGCCTGAAGATTGTCTTGCCCGTAGTGTTCTTTATCATTTTTGTGCTGCTATACATGGTTTTCCGCTCGGTTGCCGAGGCTGCAGTGCTGATCTTTCCGACGATCTACGCGCTCAGTGGAGGTCTGATTCTGCAATGGGCGCTTGGGTACAACTTCAGCGTGGCGGTTTGGGTCGGCTACATCGCGCTGTTTGGAATTGCAGTCGAAACCGGCGTCGTGATGGTGGTTTATCTTCACGAAGCCCTGCAACGCCGCATGGCAGACGGTGTGCCGATCACCAATCATGAGATCCATGCAGCAGCGGTGGAAGGTGCAGTTCATCGGCTGCGGCCGAAGCTAATGACCGTCACTGCGGTGCTCGCCAGCCTCGCGCCAATCCTGGCCGAGAGTGGCATTGGTTCCGACGTAATGAAGCCCATAGCCGCACCCATTGTGAGCGGAATGATCACATCGACGATTCATGTTCTGATCCTGGTCCCAGTGTTCTTCGTGATTTTGAAGGAGCGCGCGTTGCGCCGAGGAACGCTGCTGCAGGCTCCGACTGTACCGGAATGATTCGCATCGCCGTCCGCCAGTTAGCTTTTCGCGATCGATTTCATTCGCCACCATCCCATTGCCTGGAATGCCGCGATTATTGCTGCTGTGAACCACAGCACGATCTCATAATCCAGCCGCCGCTTCTCAATGTGCTGATAAGCGACTGCGTGTAGGACGGTGAGCAGAACTGCGAAGTAGGTCCATCGCTGCAGTGACTTCCATCTTTGCGTTCCCAGACGGCGTAACGAAATGTCATTGGAGAGCGATAGCAGAAGAAGAAAGAGGATGGCTGCTATGAGACCGGTGTCATTTCCGAATCCGAAGAGGTCATGTCGA
>DATEMI010000484.1:0-11291 GCA_035275665.1 Terriglobales bacterium
CTAGGCTTGAGCGCCCAGCGTCGCGCACCGCGTAGCACCCCAACAACCGCAAAAGAGGCGGTCGTTGGGGACCCGGCTTACCGGCGCTGGTTCCGTTGCGCTTGCATGAGCAGGAGATAGACGATGAACGCAACCGCGAAGCCTACGAACCACGAATAGTCGTACAGGAATCGGAGTGATGGGATTACGAGGCCGATCAGGGCCACGCCGGTTCCGATCACCAGCGCTGCCATGGCTCTCCAGTTGAAGCCAGCAGAGTATTCGTATTCGGAGCCGCGCAGGTAGAGATCGTTTACGGCGAGGATCTTGCGGCGAATGAGGAAGTAGTCGCAGATCATGATTCCTGCAACCGGACCGAGCACGGCGGCGTATCCCCCGAGCCATCCGAAGATAAAGGTGCGGTGATTCGCCAGCAGCTTCCATGGCATCATGGCGATGCCCATGAAGCATGTCATCAGGCCGCCGATTTTGAACGAAATTTTCCTCGGCCACAGATTGGAAAAGTCGTTCGCGGGCGACACGACGTTCGCGCCGATGTTCACGTTGAGTGTGGCGAGCAAGATCGCCAGCAGCGAGATCACGACCGCAACAGGCGAATGGAATCGGCTAAGTAGTTGAACCGGGTCCCAGATTGCCGAGCCATAGATGACGACTGTTGCCGAAGTGACTGCAACGCCGATAAACGAATAGAGAGTCATCGTAGTTGGCAACGCGACAGCCTGGCCGATGATCTGTCCGCGCTGATCGCGCGCGAAGCGCGTGAAGTCGGGAATGTTGAGCGAGACTGTGGCCCAGAATCCGACTGTGCCATTCAGGGCAGGAATCAGGAACTTGAGGAACTCAGAGGTATTGTGGAACTTCGACTGCGCCGAGAGCATTGGACCGAATCCGCCAGCCGATGTGTATCCCCAGCCGAGCAGGAGTAATCCAACGCCAAGCAGAATCGGCGCGCTCACTCCTTGCAGGAAGCGGATGTACTCAATCCCTTTGAGGACCACGATCAGATTGATCGCCCAGAAGATCATGAAGCAGATGGCCACGCCATGCGTGTTCTGCGACCATGCCGGCCAGAGTGTCGCAAGAAGCGTGTTGATCGCTTCACCGCCGATCCAGCTTTGAATGCCGAACCATCCGCAGGCAACCAGAGCTCGCAGCACGGCGGCAACATTCGCACCCAGCAGTCCAAACGATGCGCGCGCGAGTACCGGAAAGGGAATTCCGTACTTGGCGCCCGGATGGGAGTTGAGCAGCATTGGCGCCAGCACGATGGTGTTTCCGAGAAAGACGGTGAGCACCGCCTGCTTCCAGTCCATGCCGCCCTGGATCAGGCTCGCGGCGAGCATATAGGTCAGAATGTTTACCGACATCGAGACCCACAGCGCGGCGTAGTTGTAGGTGGACCAAGTTCGGCCCGATGCTTCAACGGGAGCTAGGTCATGGTTGTAGAGCGGACTGGTTTCGATGCTGGTTGAGCGGCTTTGCTGTGGGGTGGTGGCCATGTTTACGGTCGGCTTGCCCTCTGTCGCCTTGTCATTCCGAACCGCCGGTGTTTGGCGGTGAGGAATCCCTACAGATTTCTTATAATCTCGGTCCGTGCGATTGTTCTTCAGTTCTAAACTATGACCCGCGCTTCATCTTGCGGGCACCGTCCCCACACAAAACTCAACGGTGTGGCAGTTCGTAGGGATTCCTCACCGCTAAACAGCGGCGGTTCGGAATGACAAGAACACACTGGAGCTATCGTGCTGCCGCAGCCGCCGGCTCTCGGACTGCGCTCAGCGCCTCGTCCATGATTCGGATCGCCTCATCGACATCGCTCTTGGCAATGTTGAGCGGCGGCGACATGCGGATCACGTTGGCGTATAGCCCGCCTTTGCCGACGAGCAGGCCGCGCTTGCGGCACTCTTCCATAAACTGCGTGGTCTCCTGCGGCGCGACTTCTTTGGTTTTGCGGTCTTTGACGAATTCGAGCGCCTGCATCAGACCCATCCCGCGCACGTCGCCGATCAGGTCGTGCTTGTCTTCGAGAGCTTCGAGACCCTGGCGGAAGTAGTTGCCGACGACTTCGGCGTTGTCCATGAGGCGATCTTCTTCGATCAGATCAATCGTTGCTTTTGCTGCGACACTTACAACCGGATTGCCACCGAAGGTGGAAATCTGCAGGCCTTTGAAGCTGGCTGCGATGTCTGGTTTTGTGGCGGTCAGCCCGACAGGCATGCCATTGGCCATGCCTTTCGCTGAGGTGATGATGTCGGGATAGACCTCCCACTGCTCGATGCCGAACCATTTTTTGCCGGTGCGTCCCCAGGCAGTTTGCACTTCATCGGAGATGAAGAGGCCGCCGTATTGCTTGACGATGTTGAAGACGATCTTGAAGTACTCCTTCGGCGGAGTAATGAATCCTCCAACGCCTTGGATCGGCTCAGCAATGAACGCTGCGACTTGTCCTGAGGTTGTGGTTTGGATTACTGCTTCCACGTCCTTTGCGCATTCCACGCCACACTCGGTGGGCTTCATGCCGAGCGGACAACGGTAGCAGTACGGATTCAGTGCGTGAACGATGCCATGCGCGCCGCTCGGGAGGGATTTGCGCCACGTGCCGTGTCCGGTCAGCGATTGCGCGAGCTGCGAGCGTCCGCTGTAGCCGTGGCGCAGCGCGACGATTTCGAAGTTGCCGGTGTGGATGCGCGCAAGCTGCACTGCTGTTTCGTTCGCTTCTGTTCCGCTGTTGGTGAAGAAGCTCTGCGAGATTTCACCGGGCGTGATCTGCGCGATCTTTTCCGCCAACGCAACGATGGCCTCATTCGGGAAGAGCGTAGAAGCGTGGGTGATCTTGTCGATCTGCGCTTTGACCTTCGAGGTGACGCGCGGATTCGTGTGTCCGACGGAGATGGTGACGATGCCGCCGAAGAAGTCGAGGTACTTCTTGCCTTCGACGTCCCAGAGATACTGCATGCTGGCATGATCTGTGACCAACGGATCGGCGAAGTAGTTTGTGATCGACGGAAATAAATACTGCTTATGTTTGCGGATGATTTCGTCTTTGGTCATGGAAAACCTCGGAATAGGCAGTAAGCAATAGGCGGTAGGCTAAACCATGCCGCTGGTTTTCCACTTTTAGCTATTGTTCATTGCCTATCGCTTATTGCTGCTCATTACTTTCCGCTCGCTGTGGCGCTTTTACCTGCCTGCGACACTAGCGGCTCGTACGAATCTGGACGACGGTCGCGGAAGAACTGCCAGGTCTTGCGCACTTCGGCGATCATATCTAGATCGAGATCGGCTACTACGACTTCGTCTTTGTCACGGCTCGCTTGTGCGATGATCTTGCCGCGAGGGTTGCAGAAGTAGCTCTTGCCGTAGAACTCGCCAATTGCCCAGGGCTTCTCGACTCCTACGCGGTTGATTGCGGCCACAAAATATCCGTTTGCTACTGCATGCGCTGGTTGCTCGAGTTCCCACAAATACTCTGAGAGGCCCGCGACGGTTGCTGACGGGTTGAATACGACTTCTGCGCCATTCAAACCCAGAATGCGTGCGCCTTCAGGAAAATGTCGGTCGTAGCAGATGTACACGCCCACTTTCGCGTAGCGCGTCTGAAACACCGGATAACCGGTGTCGCCCGGCGTGAAGTAGAACTTCTCCCAAAAGCCTGGCGCCACTTGCGGAATGTTGTGCTTGCGATATTTGCCGAGGAAGCGTCCGTCGGCGTCGATGACTGAAGCGGTGTTGAAGTACAGGCCGGTCATTTCTTCTTCGTACACCGGCACCACGATGACCATCTTGTGCTTGGCTGCGATCTTCTGCATGAGCTTCGTTGTTGGGCCGTCGGGTACGGACTCGGTCATCTCATACCATTTCTGATTTTGCTCAGCGCAGAAGTACGGGCCGTAGAAAAGCTCTTGCAGGCAGAGAATCTGAACCTTCTGCTTGGCCGCCTGCTCGATCAGCTTCAGGTGCTTGTCGATCATGGCCTTCTTGATCTGCGCCAGGCTGTGCTCAGGGCCAAGAGGATTGTGGGCCTGAATCAGGCCGCAGCGGACAGTTCGCGACATTAACTACCTCGGGTTCGGAATGCTTGGTGACTATAACGCAAAACCGCCTGTTTCTCACCAGCGAGAGACGGCCTTCCCGTCGTCATTCCGAACCGCCTGCAGTTAGCGGTGAGGAATCCCTATCGGCTTCGACGATCCGGCCTCGAGCGGGAGGACAGGGCCGGCTCGGATTTCCGCTTCAATCGGACTTGGTGATGACTGATAGGGATTCCTCAGCGCAAAAATGCGGCGCTTTCGGAATCACAAGGAGCAAAGATTACGCTGCTTCTGGATTGATGCGCAGGAACGAAGGCGTTGCGATGGGACTGAGCGTGGCCGTGATCTCCGAGAGGATGTTCATTAATTCCGATGCCAGTTCACGCGCGAAGTCGCGAGTGAAATCCTTTGACGTGGCATCCTCATAGGACTTCTGGGCGGCGAGGAGTTTGCCGCGAATCTCAGGTGGTAGAAAGGTATCGTTTTCGAGCAGAGGGATCAGATGATCCTCATGCGCAATTTTCAAGGCGCGCCGCGGCGGCACCAGATCGCTGGTGAGTAGCTGGGCCGCTTCAAACAGATGCTCTGCCGCAAATGCAAGGGTTATCGCTGAATCCCACTCCACACTGGCGCGCTCAACTTCTCTAGATTTTCTCACTAGTACTGAATGTTAGATGCGGAGCTCAGCCTGAAGCTGATGCTCGGATGGTGCTATGGAGCAATAAAAATGCAGGAGCTCAGCTTTTGCGGCGCTTGACTGGCCACTCGCCCAGCAGCTCACGTGAGAGTCCCTCGAGGTCGGGGAAGATCGTGGTTTCGGAAACGCCACAGGTGCGCAGATCATTGAGAATCGCATTGACGCACTCTTTGGCAATGATCACGCGGAAGAGAACACCTGGATTGCGCGCGGCAACGGTGATCAGACCATTTTGGTCCTTACCATGGATGGTGAAGCGGCTTCGTTGGACCGCGAGACGCCGCGAGACGTGGATGGGATCAACTGCAATCGGCAGCTCTGGTTTGAGTTCGTCGCGGGGCGACTCAGGCAGATATCCGGCGGCCTGCGGCTCGTTGCTCAGCACGACGGAGTCCGTTTTGCAGACGATCTGATTCAGCAGCACCGGATTTAGCACCCAGACGGCGGGAGGCGCTTTTTCCGGCAGGGGCGAGCGTAAAGCGAAGTAGAGGGCGATCAAAGCGCTGTCAGTCCAATCGAGCAGACGCGTCGGCGCGTTGTTGTGCCGCATGAGGAAGTACCACTCCCATTCGTCCTGCGGCTCACGTTCGGAGAGCATGAGGATGCCGCGTCGGCGAAACTCACGGCGAATCTCCCACTCGTCGGAATTCTCATATCGGAACAAGCTCGGAATGGGATCATGTTCGCGGTCGGCACCGCGAAACCAGAGCTCCGGACGCCGTGCTTCACGCACCGGAAGGTGCCCGCGAATGTGGAAGACGGCGGCAAGATAATCGAGCAGCGACTCCGCCTGATGCTCTTCAATCTCGGCACGCACCGACTGCTCGCTCGTAATCTCCACCAGATCGAATTCGGGCTTGGGCGTCACTGTGTTGTGAGATGCAGCATAGCGCAGGCATGGCAAACAGAACCGCCGCCGGAGCAGCTCCGTGTGTTGCAGCTGCGCTTCGTCGCGATCCGGACGACATCGTAAGACCGGAGCTGGCCATCCGGCCATCTCCGGCCCACCGGCTACCGCCGCCGGTTCTGTTACTTCGCCAGCGGCAGTCCGAACGAGAACACTGAACCTTTTCCCAACTGGCTGGTCACGCTGATGCGCCCACCGTGCGCTTCCACGATTGCTTTCACGATCGCTAGTCCCATTCCGGTACCCTGCACGCGATAGCGCTGGCTCTGGCCACGGTAGAACTTGTCAAAGATCAGCGAGCGCTCCAGGTCATCGATACCACTGCCGCGATCGGCGATGCTGGTGATGAGCCGATCGCTCCTGACCTCAGAGCTAATGAAGATCGGCGATCCGGGCTGCGAGTACTTCACTGCGTTCTCGAGCAAGTGCCGAAGGACCTTCACGATCCAGGCTGCATCCATGGCTGCTCGAGGAATTTGATCAGGGATGCGGACTTCCACGGGATTCTGCGCCAGTACCTGCTTCGATTCATCCAGAGCCTCATCGATGACTTCGCGAATGGGATGAGCAGCCAGTTCGAGTTTTACCTCGTTTGCGTCAAGTTGAGCCATTTCGACAGCTTCGCCAATCAAACGATTTAGACGATCGCTCTCTTCATCAATCACCGTGAGCAGCTCATTGCGCTCCCCGGTTGCAAGTTGATCTTGCGTAAGCAAACTCGTCACCGAGGCTTTGATCGAGGTGAGCGGCGTGCGGAGTTCGTGTGTGACTGAATCGAGCAACGCGGACCGCAGGCGTTCACTCTCTCGCGCAGCTTCTGTGCGCGTGAGCTTCTCAACGGCGCCGGCGCGCTCAATCGCTACTGCGATCAGTCCGCCTACAGCTTCGAGCGTTTGTTGCGAGACGCCAGTCACTCCCAAAACGAGAATGCCTAGAGTGCGCACCCCCATGCGAATCGGGACGAGGCTCATTCCATCTTCACGTCCGAGCACAAGTTCAGAGCGGGAGGCGGCAATCTTTAAATCTTCTTTGCTCATCCCGCGCTCGTCTCCCGCAGAGCGGTACACGCGATCACGATCGATGAGGTAAATGGCGGCATCAGTCGCGGCAAATGTGTTTACCAGGTACTGCGGAATAGCATTTAAGAGTTCGACTACGTTTTCGCTGACCAGCAATTGCTGGCTGAAGGCATAAAGGCGTTCGACCTCGCGCCGCCGCTCGTCGGCTTCAAGAGCTTCGCGCCGTACACGTTCGGAAAGATTGCTGGCAATTACAGCGGTGAAGAGGAAGGCAATCAGAGCCACCCAGTTTTGGGGGTCCGCGATCGTCAGTGTTCCAACTGGAGGAAGAAAGAAGAAGTTGAATGCCAGGGCCGCTATCGCGGCCATGAATACTGCCACCGTACGTCCCCAGCTCGCGGCGACCACCAGCACTGCCAACAGTAAGCTGAGTGCTACCGTAGTCGCATTCAGCTTTACGACGCGCGTGTAGAACACAACGATTGCGGCGACGATGGCTACAGCAGCCGCAAACCGAAAGATTTTTCGCAGGGGACCTTGCACGCGCAGATTGTAGCCGAGTTCGACAATTCATCTTCGCTCCAGCAAAATGTTCCCATGAGCAACCGGAGAATCGGCTGGAGCAAACTGCGCATTCCCTTGTCGGTGGACATGCAGATCATCGCCCAGAGGTCAGACTAGTGATCGGACGGATCGGTTATCGCTTTTCGCCAGCTGGATCGCAATGATCTCTCTAGCCGACATCCACGCCGCCCAGGAACGCATTCGCCCTTACGTCAGGCGCACAACGACGGTTCGCAGCCGCACATTGAGCGAAGTGCTTGGTGCGAACATTTATCTCAAGCTTGAGATCTTTCAGACCACAGGCGCATTCAAGGTTCGGGGCGCGTTCAACAAGATTCTGGTCGCACTCGATGCGGCACGGAAGAACGGCGTGGTCGCAGTGAGCGGCGGAAATCACGCACAGGCTGTGGCCTACGCAGGGAAACTGTTGGGCTGTCGCGCGGTAATCCTCATGCTGCACACCACGCCGCGCAATTATCTCGATGCTACTCGCGGATACGGCGCTGAGGTCGTTCAATTTGACGAAATTTCACAGGCATTTGCCAAAGCACGGGACTACGAGCACGAAGGCATGTTGTTTGTGCATCCGTTCGACGATCCGCTGGTGATGGCCGGCCAGGGAACTCTTGGACTTGAGATTCTCGAAGATGTTCCGGAATTAACCGACATATTCGTAAGCATCGGAGGAGGTGGACTGATGAGCGGCACTGCCGTTGCGATCCGCTCGCAGAAGAACGTTCGCTTCTGGGGTGTCGAGACGGAAGGAGCGGACGCAATGGCGCGCGCGCTGGATGCGGGTCATCCGGTGGAGATTCGGCCAACTTCTATCGCGAAGACGCTTGGTGCGCCGGCAGTTTCCGCAACGACACTAGGCATAGCCAAAGAACATCTTGCCAATATCACGGTAGTTTCCGACAAAGAAGCCGTGCAGGCGCTTGCGTTATTGCTGGAACGCACAAAGGTTCTCACTGAGCCGGCGGCTTCTTGCACGCTCGCTGCCGCAATGAGAATGAAGAAGCGCTTTCGGCCTGAGCATCATATTGCGCTCATTCTCTGCGGCGGCAATCTTGGCGTGAATGACCTCTGCGAGTATTATGCGAGATTCCTGAAAAGCTGATACTCCGGAGATCACATTTGAAAACGCTTAAAGTCTTTTTTTTCACCTCCGTTTTCATTTCCACCACAGCATTCGGTCAGAGTTTCACCCTCGAACAGGTGATGAGCTCGCCATTTCCGACGCAGCTTACGTCGGCGAGTCGCGCCAGCATCGTTGCCTGGGTGTTCAACAACAAAGGATCGGACAATGTCTGGATTGCGAGCGGTCCGGATTACGCAGGTCGCCAAATCACGCATTACTCCGGCGATGACGGGCAGCGGATCGCCTCACTGAAGCTCACGCCGGACGGCCGCACGATTATCTACGCGCGCGGCTCGGAGATGAACGGCGCGGGGCGTTCTGCGAACCCGTTGAGTCTTCCCGCACAACCAAAGCAGCAAGTGTGGGCTGACGCCGTCGAGAATGGCGACCCGCGCTTGCTGGGTGACATGGGCTGCGAGGAGGAAGGCTGCGAGGACATCCAAATATCGGCCGACGGCCGTTACGCGGTGTGGGAGACGAAGCACGAACTCTGGCTGGCTCCGGTCAACGGCCAAATGGGAACAACGGCAAAAGCGCTGACGGATATTCGCGGCGAACTGTCGTGGCCGCAGTGGTCTCCGGATGGGAAGCGCATCGCCTTTCGCGTGAACCGGCAATCGCATAGTCTGGTTGCCGTTGGCGACCTGATTCCCAATTTGGATCAGGCGTTGGCCGCAGAATCGTCCAATAAGACGGAGAGTTCTGCTGCGGGAAAGAAGGAGCAGACGCCCCTTCTTGCTGATGTTCACTACGTCGCGCCAAGCACTGAACGCGATCGCTTCCCGCGCTGGTCGCCGGACGGACGGGAGATTGCCTTCATTCGCGCCCCCGGTCAGGAGAATCATTTGCCCCTGATCCCAGTCCGCCCCACGCCGTGGTCGCTGTGGGTTGCCGATACAAACACCTATGCAGCTCACCAAGTTTGGCAGAGCGGACAGGGTCCGCGTGATTCGTTGCCGCCGTTTGCGGGAGAGTCGCTGCAGTTTGCCGGAGACCGCATCATCTTCGCTTCCGAGCAGACGAATCGCAATCACCTCTACTCGATTCCCATTTTGGGTGGACAAGCAGTCGAGCTCACGCCTGGCGATTTCGACGTGGAAGACGTTACGCCAAACCAGACCGGACGCACCACGATTTACTTTTCGTCGAATCAGAATGACGTCGATCGACGCCATCTCTGGAAAGTTGATGCCAAAGGCGGAGCTCCACAGCAGGCGATCACGAAAGGAGACACCATTGAATGGTCTCCGGTCCTAAGCGGCGACGGTCAGGTGTTCTGTCTCGGCTCAAGCGCCACGACTCCAGCGCTTGCGTATCGTGTTACCAGTTCGGGAAGGGAGTTGCTGGCAAAGGATGTCCTGCCGAAAGATTTTCCTTCTGCGCAGCTCGTGGTTCCGAAGCAGGTGATCTTCAAAAGCAGCGATGGCTACACCATTCACGGACAGCTCTTCACGCCGCGCAATCAGAGTGGCCGCGGTCCGGCGTTGATCTTCACCCATGGAGGACCGATGCGGCAGATGGTGCTCGGCTTCCATTACATGTACTACTACCACAACGCTTACGCGGAGAATCAGTACCTCGCGAGCCTTGGATACACAGTGCTCTCCGTGAATTACCGGCTCGGAATTATGTATGGGCACGACTTCCGGCAACCTCCGAACAGCATCTGGCGCGGAGCATCGGAGTACAACGACGTGCTTGCCGGCGCGCACTATCTGGAGACTCTGCCCAATGTTGATCCGCAGCGGATCGGACTCTGGGGCGGCTCTTACGGCGGATTTCTAACAGCGATGGGCCTGGCGCGTAATTCCGACATCTTCAAAGCGGGAGTGGACTTCCACGGCGTTCATGACTGGTCGATGTTTCTCTTGCATTGGGAAGATGATGCCAATACGGCTCCCGACTTGAAGGACGCGCAGAAGCTGGCTTGGGAGTCTTCGCCTGATTCGTCGATCGACAGATGGCGCTCGCCGGTGCTGCTCATCCAGGGAGATGATGACCGTAACGTTCCATTCAACCAGACTGTTGATCTTGCGCAACGGCTGAAGAAGCAAGGCGTCGAGTATGAAGAGATCGTATATCCCGACGAGATTCACGATCTGCTGTTGTGGCGTGACTGGGTGAATTCATACAAGGCCGGAGCGGCCTTCTTCGATCGCAAGTTGAAGACGCACTGACAGCAGTCGTCAGTACCGTTCCCGGCAGGGAATGGGTGAGTCTAGGCGGAGTGTGTGCCACAGCCATCCGCTACCGCGGACGGTACTGACTTTTCTATACCCGAACTCCTATTTGTCGTCCCTCCCAAGTTTTATTCCTCCGATCATCTCGTCCAATCTCAGCAGTTCCCAAAATGATCGGAGAGGTCCATGAAGGTTCTCGTGTTGCTAGCATCAACGTATTTAGTATTCTGCTGCGCCGGACAGCAAGCTCCTGATCTGGGAGCTGCCGCCGACAGCGCCTATCAGGCACAAGATTGGCAACAGGCTGAGAAGCTCTATCAGCAATTGATCCAAGCTCATCCGGCGGTCGGTCGATATTGGTATCGACTCGGCGTCTCTCAGCATAAGGCTGGACACAACCAGGAGGCTCTCGCGACCTTCCAGAGCGCCAAAGCAAAAGGTTTTCCTTCGTTCTCTGTGGATTATGGACTGGCAGAGGTTTATGCCAGCACAGGAAAAGCTAATGAGGCGTTCACCGCTTTGGCTGATGCGACGAAGAAAGGCTTCGCACAGCCGGATCAACTCACGTCAGATCCAGACTTGCAATCAATCCGCGACGATTCACGATTTGCCGGAATCCTGGAGCAGGCAAAGCGGAACCAAGCTCCATGCGAGTATACCGCGGAGAATCGTCAATTTGATTTCTGGGTTGGCGAGTGGAACGTAATTCCCACGAGCGGAGGTTTGCCGCAGGGCACCAGCCGAATCGAAAAAGA
>DATEMI010000485.1:0-15214 GCA_035275665.1 Terriglobales bacterium
CAACCGCATATTGGAGCGACGTAGATATTCCGGAATTGGGAAAACAGACCCATACTCTTGTGCTATCCCGAAACCGGGCGAAAGTCAAGCGAAATATTTCTTCCCCCAGCGAGGCGGCATAACTGTTCATATTAATGTTCGCAGGGCTAGCCGCTAAATCGGATACTCCGCTTGCGCCGTGCAGACATGTTCGCAATCAGACGCGAGTGTCCGGAAGTGAACATGTTTTGGCGAGACAGCTCGATCCTTTGAATCCTGATGGTCCCAAATCCCGGCTAACAAAAATTCTCCTATTGACGTTCTATATGTCTGCTAACCTACGCTCCTACAGAACGTCGATAGGAGCATGCACGTGGGACAGGAACAAACGGCGCTGTTGCAGGGGACACTCGATCTGCTCATTTTGAAGTCGCTCGCGCTCGAGCCAATACATGGTCTGGGAATTGCAAGACGAGTAGAGCAGATCACCGGCGGGACGTTTCAAGTGAAGCCAGGATCGCTCTTCCCTGCCCTGCACCGCATGGAAGAGGAAGGCTGGGTGAGTTCCGTTTGGGGAGAGTCGGAAAACAACCGCCGGGCGAAGTATTACCGACTTACCAAATCGGGAAAACGCCAGCTTGAGACCGAGAGCGAGCGCTGGAGCCGAATCTCGTTGGCGATCTCGCAAGCATTGGCAAGTTCATAGCAGTAACGGAACCGGCGGCGGTAGCGCGGGGTCCCCATCAAGCGCTGCTTTTGCGGTTGCTGGGGTGCTGGCCGGTGGGTCGGAGATCGCCGAATTGGCGAATCCGAGCGCGACGACGCCGCGAGCAGTATGGAGAACGCAGCCGCAACACACGCGGCTGCCCCACCGCCTACCGGCGCCGGTTCTGTTGCTTGTTGCAAGGAGGACATATGAAGCGAAGGGATCTACTCAAAGGTGGAGCGGCACTCGGATGCCTGTCTGCATTTCCATTCGGGGCAAAATCCTGGATGGCAATCGGCCAGGAAAATAGCAACTCATCGGCGGCTCCGCTCAAGCCTCCCGCTGATGGCAACATTCCCGTAGCCTTTGTACTTTCCGACGGTGCTGTGATGATCGACTTTGCCGGTCCGTGGGAGGTTTTCCAGGATGCAATGATGGGTGGCAACAACATGAACATGAAGATGGGCATGTTCAACTTGTACACGGTTGCGGAAACAACCAAACCGATTCGCGCGAGCGGAGGAATGAAGATCATTCCCGATTACAGCTTTGCCGACGCTCCCGCGCCGAAGGTAATCGTGATCCCAGCTCAATCGGCGCAAATGCATCCCAGCCAGGCGATGCAGGACTGGATTCGCAAATCTGCAAAAACAGCCGACGTGACCATGTCGGTTTGCACCGGAGCCTTCCTGCTTGCGAACACCGGTTTGCTTTCTGGAAAAGCGGCCACCACGCATCATTCCTCTTACAAGCAGATGGCGATGGATTATCCCGACATTCAGTTGAAGCGCGGAGCAAGGTTTGTCGATAACGGCAATCTGGCCACTGCTGGGGGACTCTCGTCAGGTATCGATTTGGCACTGCACGTCGTTGAGCGATATTACGGCCGTGAAACAGCCGAAACCACCGCCTACCAGATGGAATATCAGGGTAAAGGCTGGACCGATCCCAATTCGAATCAGGTCTATGCTGCGAAGCTGGTTTCGACCGCTGAGCATCCGCTCTGTGCCGTATGCGATATGGATGTTGATCCGAAGAGCTCTCCCAAATCGGTATACAAAGGCAAGAGCTATTACTTCTGCTCGGAAGACCACAAGGAAGTGTTCGATAAGTCTCCACAGAAGTACGTGGACGCGATGTAGAACGCGGCACCTGCCATCCCATTTCGTGATTTCCTGATTTCGCGATTTCGTGATTTGGTCTTTCCAATCGCGAAATCACGAAATCACACGGCAAGGGCAATGAAGTGTAGCGAGTACTTAACTTTGAGGTAGCCGATGACGACGACACGAGTTCGAAGCTTCTTTCGCAATCTGTTTCGCAAGCAGCAGGTAGATGCACAGCTTGATCAGGAAGTCTCGTCGTATCTCGTCATGTTGATCGACGAGAAGATGGCGCGCGGCATGACGCGCGAGCAAGCGACGCGTGCCGCGAAGATCGAACTCGGCGGATCGGACCAGGTGAAAGAACACGTGCGCGACGTGCGCTCGGGAGCGTGGCTCGATACGCTGCTCCAGGACTTGAGATTCGGCGCGCGCATGATCGCGCGCAATCCTGGATTTTCTGCGCTGGTGATCCTCACGCTCGCTCTGGGAATCGGCGCTAACACCGCGATCTTCAGCGTCGTATATGGCGTTCTGCTGCGGCCACTTCCTTACCCTCACGGCGAAGATCTCATCGTTCTCCATCAATATGCCAAGAAGATCAACATTCCGAATGTTCCCTTTTCGGTAAAGGAACTCGACGACTATAGACAGAACCATACTCTTTCGGGAATTGTCGAGTACCACAGCATGGCGTTTCTGCTACTGGGGGACAACTCGGCCGAGCGCGTGCAGACGGGCGTCGTCTCTCACAACTTTTTCGATGTTCTCGGCGTACAGCCTCTGCTCGGGCGCAACTTTCTCGAGAGCGACGAATCGCCCAACGCCGACGCCGTCCTGATGCTCAGCTACGACTATTGGCAGCATCACCAGGGTGGCGATCCGAACATCGTCGGCAAAGTATTCCACATGAACAATCGGCCGCACACGGTGATCGGCGTGTTGCCGCCGATTCCACAGTATCCGGCCGAGAATGACGTATACATGCCAACCAGCGCCTGCCCTACGCGTTCGTCCAAAGCATTTCGTGAGAATCGCGACGCTCGCATGATGATGGCTTTTGGGCGCATGAAACCGGGCATTCCGCTCGAGACAGCCCAAGCGGACCTTTCGACCATCGCGCATCGGCTCGAAGCAACATATCCGCAAAGCTACAAACCGGAATATGGATACGGACTCACCGCCGCTCCACTTCAGTCGGAACTTACGCAGCGGGCTCGCATGACGCTGCTGATCCTGCTCGGCGCCTCCGGATTCGTTCTGCTGATCGCCTGCGCCAATGTCGCTAACCTGATGCTGGCGCGAATCCTGAAACGGGAACGAGAGCTGGCCGTGCGCAGCGCTCTCGGAGCAAGCAGGGTCCGCATCGCCCGCCAACTCCTGACCGAGACTGTTCTGCTCGCCCTCGGCGGAGGAGCACTTGGCTTGTTAATTGCCCCGCCCGTTCTTCAACTTCTCGTCAAATTTGCGGCGCGCTTTACCACGCGAGCCACCGAGGTGAAGCTCGACTGGCACGTGCTCGTCTTTACCTTTCTTGTTTCAGTTGCGGCTGGATTGCTGTTCGGCATGGCTCCTGCGTTCGCGTCCACGGGGCACCTGAACGAAGCACTCAGGCAGGCAGGAAATCAAAGCTCCACAAATGTTGGAGGGCAGCGTCTACGCGCTGGGTTGGTGGTTGCCCAAGTGACGGTCTCGTTTGTGCTGTTGATCGGCGCTGGACTGATGATGCGCAGCATTCTCACTTTAGAACATGTCGATCCGGGATTCCGACCGGATCGACTGCTGACCATGCGCATAAGTTGGAACTTCACGAAATACAACAATGCAAAGGCCAACACTCTTTTGGAACAGTTACTGCTTCGCGTCAGTAACACCAGCGGCGTGGAATCCGCAGCCGTCGCCACCAATTTTCCATTTAATCCGGGCGGGATCATCAATGGCCCAAACGCAAACGTAATGCGCATCCAGGGCCGTCCTGAACGCGAGAATGCTGCGACAGTAGATACTCCATTCGTTAGCACCAATTACTTTGAAACACTGCGCCAACCGCTCGTTGCAGGCAGAACTTTTACGCAGCAGGAAGAGGAAGACACGATTCAGCGTGTAGCTGTGATCAATGAGGCCCTGGCGCGTCATCGCTGGCCCAATCAGGATCCAATCGGTCAACATGTCAGCTTTGATGATGGGAAGCATTGGGCGGAAATAGTCGGAATCGTTGGTGACGTGCGGGAATACGGTTTGGCAAAGTCTCCGGAAGACCAGGTATACCTTCCAGGACTTTCGAACTGGCTTGTGGTGCGAACAGCGGCCGATCCCTCCAGCCTCGCTAGTCTCATAAGTTCCACGATTCATTCCATCGATCCGCAGATTGCGATTGACCGCGTGAGTTCGATCGAGCGCCTGCAGCAGGAATCCGTCGCGTCGCCGCGAATCACCGCTATTCTTCTCGGCATCTTTGCTGCTTTGGCTCTGGCCATCAGTGCGACTGGAATTGCCGGAGTCATGGCCCTCTCCGTAAGTCAACGCACTCACGAACTCGGAATCCGGATGGCACTCGGACAATCACGCAGCTCGATTGTCCAAATGTTGTTGCAGCAGGGGCTCACGCTGGCCGTCGGTGGTACTGTTTTGGGAATTATCGGTGCACTGATTTTGGGACGTTTGCTTGCATCGCTGCTATACAACACCAGCACGCGAGATGCTCTTACGTTCTTTGGTGTCTCATTCGTATTTCTGGTAGTCGCAGGCTTGGCGTGCATGCTGCCCGCGCATCGTGTTACATATATTGATCCTTCCAGAGCACTGCGGCAGGAGTAAGTTGCTGTATAGAGTTACGCGCATTTTGAAATTCATGTTTGCGCGAGTTACAACCACAACGCACTGCACTTCCTGCAGCCGTTAACCGCCAGGCCTGAGAAGTTCCCCTCTTTCTCGCAGCAGATTTGCGAGCCCGGTGACGATAGGCACTCATCACCCTATCCCTCAAATCGAGCGCAATGTCCCATGAATCTTGATGAAGCCGCGTAATTATTGGCTTGAAGTCTGGATTTCGTCGGTGGGACTAAAAGACAATCAGCGCCAAATCGCGAGTAGAAGGCGTTGAGCGTGCGCTTCCCTGTGCGAGGCGAGTTACTTGATCGAGCCGATATTCGCGCAACTTACTAAGTAGGAGAAAGAGGCATGTGTAGAAAGATATCTCAATGGTTGCTTGGCCTGCTGTTTGTCTCCACAAGTTTGGCTTTCGGTCAGGTGACTGCCAGCTCTACGCTGCAAGGCACCGTGACAGATAAGACCGGAGCCGCAGTGGTAGGAGCCGATGTAACAGTCACAAGCGCTGCTACAGGCGTAAGCCGTACAGTGAAAACCGGATCCGACGGCGGCTATCGCGTCGATCCGCTAGCAGTCGGTTATTACAATGTCAGCGTCGCAATGCAAGGCTTTGATACCGCCAAAGCGCAGCGAGTGGAAACGCTGGTGGGAGCCGCGACGACGCAGAACTTCACCTTAAAGGTTGGATCGGCGACGGAATCGGTGGAAGTTAGCGCAGAAGCTCCGCTGCTTGATTCCCTCAAGACTGACGTGAGTCAGAACATCACTCCGCGACAGGTCGAGGACCTGCCGATGATCGGCCGCGACGTTGCCAACCTGGCATATCTCGCGCCCGGAGTGAAGGCGGCAGATTCTTATGACCCGACCAAGAACCGCTACGCGATTCTGTCAGTGAATGGCAACGGTGGACGCAATGTAAACGTGACCGTGAACGGCGTGGATAACAAAGACAACACGGTCGGCGGACCGGTTATGCAGCTTCCTCTCGAAGCGGTGCAGGAGTTCGCGATCTCGACGCAGCGGTTCTCAGCAGCGAACGGACGTTCCGAAGGCGCGGCCATCAACATGATTACCAAGTCGGGATCGAACAACTATCACGGATCGTTCTTCAGCTTCTTCCGCGATCAGGCGTTCAATGCAGATCAGTATCCCCAACCCGGTCAGAAAGCAAATCCGCCGTACAGTCGCCAGCAGTTTGGAGGCAGCATTGGCGGGCCGTTTGTGAAGGACAAGTTCTTCGGCTTCTTCGCAATCGAGCGCCAGCGCGAGCACACCAGCATTCAGGAGAGCGGAGATACATTCAATGAATTAACTCTCGCCAAGTCGCTAGGTGCGCAGCCACTGGCAGTCGTTCCGACACCATTCTTTGAAACACGCTACAACGGGCGCGCAGACTACATCATCAACTCACAAAACACGGCGTACGTGTCCTACACCTCGCAAGGAAACAACAGCCTCAATGACCAGTCAGACGGGTTTCAGGATGCAACTGCCGGTAATTTCACTACAAATCAGTTGCAGCTCGCAAATATGACGCTGAACAGCACGCTAACTAACACCACGGTGAACACCTTCACCTTCGGCTTCCAATATTGGAACAACGTGATCGACAGCAAGCAGCGAGTCCCACTGATCACCTTCCCTGGTGGCGGCAGCAACAACTGCGGCAATGGCGGGTCCTGTTTCGGAACTAACGCCAACGTTCCTCAGCAGTCGTTCCAAAGGAAGTGGCAATTCAAAGACGACATCTCCAAAACTTGGAATAACCATACGTTCAAGGCCGGCGTGGACTATATGTTCAACCCGACCCTCGGCGGTTATTTCGAATTCAACGACACGCTGGAAGTCGACTTTGGAGCCGATCCAAGCTGCATACTTGCGACGACAAATGACGACGTCAATCTTTGCGGTCCGAAGTACTACCCCCAGGGATTCAAGAGTGCTGGCGCGGTTGTGGGCATGTCCATATCCAACGGAGATCCCGCGACTAACGTTCCGGGAGGCACAAAGCAATTCGGAACCTACTTCCAGGACGACTGGAAGGTAAACCGTCGCCTCACGGTGAATCTCGGCTTGCGCTGGGATCGCGACTTCAACTTCGTGGGCGGATCGGCCATCAGCAACAGCCGCACATATCAGGAAATGGTGGCAATCGCGAACATCAGCCCCATTGCGAAGCAATTCACTTACAAGCAGCCGGGCGATGACAACAAGAACTTCAGTCCTCGTGTGGGCTTCGCCTATGACTTGACCGGAGCAGGCAGACATCTGCTGCGGGGAGGCTTTGGTCTTTACTACGGCAACATCTTCCAGAACATCCCATTGTTCATGGAGCAGATGAGCAACCCAACCATCTTCCAGACTCAGTTCTCGATCTCGACTCCTCCGGAGATCGTTCCCGGAACGGGAATTGCTCTGGGCAATTACAGTTATGGCGTTGACCCGCTGCCGACGGTGGCGCCTCCATCCAGTCAACTCAATGCCGGCAGTACTGGCCGCCTCATGGATCCGCTATATCGGAATCCCATGACGGAAGAAGAGAACATTGGATATAGCTGGCAGCTAAGTAACTCCTCCGTAATCGAGGCCGAATACGTTCACGTTCTGGGATTGCATTTGAACAAAACCATCAACATCAATCCACAGCTGCCGCCGACCAAGAACCGCCTGCTGGACGGAGCATTTGCTGCTGCCGGACTGCCCGTGCTAGGAAGCGTCCGTGATGAGCAGTCGATCGGGCGTTCTCGGTACGACGGACTGAACGTGAGCTATCGTCAGCAGATGAGCCATCATTTCTCCCTGCAGGCGAATTACACGCTCGCGCGTGCTTTAGCTTACGGCGACACTGGGACGTCTTTCCGAAACTATCCGCGTGATCCGCACAATCCGTTCTCACCTTTTGAATTTGGTCCAACCTTCAACGATGAACGGCACCACGTCACGTTGAGCGGTGTGGCTGCGTTGCCGTGGGGAATTCAATTTGCACCGATTCTCCAGTTCGGCTCAGGGCGTCCGTACAACGCGGCGGCCCCCAGCGATACTCTGGGATACGGTTCCGGCGAGGACAATCATGCGGTAGTCGTTCCAAACAACGCACCGACGACCTATCTGGTGAAGGCTGCCGGGCAAACCTGCTATTTTGCAGGCAATTGCCATTTGGTTCCTTTCAATTCTTTACGCGGAGATGCGTTCTTCCAACTTGACACCAGGCTTAGCAAGAACTTCAAAATTGGTGAGAAGGCGAATGTGCAGATTATTGCTCAAGCCTTCAATCTCACCAATCGCGCTAACTACGGAAACGACGTGGTGACTAACGTCACGAGCGTTGATCCTAAGACAGGCACTAACAACTTTGGAACTCCTGCTGGTTTCATCAACCCGACCAGCACCAACATTCCGCGCTCGCTCACGGGCGAGTTCGGCTTCCGATTCAGCTTCTAGACCTGAGGCACTTTGCATTAATAGGCCGGCAGTGAATGCCGGCCTTTTCTTTGTGTTATGCAAGATGGGAGGGATCTCATCAGGCTTTGCGCATGCCTTGGGCCTGGTACCGCAGACACGAGAGATCATAGAAGGCTGCAATTCCCCTGCAATTGGCGTGAGCTCGAGTAGCGATTTATGGCGAGGCCAGCACCGGCGAGGTGCTGATGTTAATCGTGCTTCCCGAAATTGACTGCGAGTTGCCGCCGAGATCGGTGAGCGTCTTTACTTGCCACGATGAGGGAATGCTGAACGAACTAGTTGTATTCGAGTTCCAGACGATGTATTTCGGCGATCCTGTCGCAGGTGTGACAGTGCATTGCCAAGTCCCGTCGGGAGTGTTGGAGCAGGTAATCGAAGAATCCAGGAGCCAGGCTTGTACTTGATTGAACGCAATCGCTGCGGGCGTGGGAGTCTGGAAATCCGGACCGACGAAGTCGAGGTGTACCCAGGGTCCGCGATCGTCCCAGGCAAACCAGACCATCACGTTGATGCCTTCGGCCGCCTGCAGAATCATCGTACGCGCGGTGAACGCTGCTTCCGCCTGCTGCGAAGGAAAAGTGCCGAAAGGACCCCAGCCTACTTCGGTGTCCCATATCTCCTTCCCGAAAGAATGCGCGATCGCCAGGGTCGGCTCGTAGACATCGCCTACGCTCTCTTCCGGCTTCATCTGCGTGTCGTAGAGGTGATACGCGACCGCATCGGAGTATTTATCACCGCCCGCCTGGAAAAATTTCTTCATGTAATCTTTGCCATTCCCGGCGACTAGCGAAGGCGAGAGCACGACGGCGTTAGGATCAATCTGCTTGATCGTCTGATAAGCGACCTGCGCGATCTGCACCATCTGGCTCACGCTGCCTGTCCAGTAGCCGTCGAGATCAACTTCGTTCCAGACTTCGTACGCGTCGATTTTGCCTTTGTACCGTGTGGCGAAAGTCGTTATGAAATCATGCCAGTCCTGCAGGTTGCTCGGCGGAGCGGTCGCTCCCGGCAGTCCTTGCGTCCCAACATGGGAAGGATCGGTCGAGGTCCACTGCGGTGTGTTTCCAGCGCAGTAGATCATTTTGATGTTGTGCTGCTGCGCCAGGGCCACGTATTGATCCATCAGGCTGAAGTCATATTGCCCGCGCGCGGTTTCGATTTGCGGCCAGCTTACGCCTGCATCCCACACGCGCCAGTATCCAAAGGTGACCGAGGGCCAATGATGAATGGCGTCGTGCATGTGCAAGCCGAAACGCTGCGTGACTTTTGCGTCGGCGCCTGCCGTAAGTGTGGAAGGGATACTTCCGGGAACACCGCGTCCGCAGGACAGAAGAGTGAGAGTCAAAGCTCCAGCGCAAAATAGACGCATCGCGTCAGATTTCAACTTGAGTGAGTGCACGCCGAGAACCCCGCGGAGAGGAGTTATGCAATCTGATGTGAGCCGAGAACCTGTTGTTTTCCAGCAGGAGGAAAGAATCGTTTGTAGCTGTCCGGCTTGTCTCGTCAGAGAAGAAGTTGTTCCTGCTGCTTCTACGCGCCGCGATTAATGATTGAAAGAATTCCAAAGTACGTGTGGCATTCCTGCATGCGGCCATTGCATCTCACCGAATATCCACCGATAACAGCGCTAAAGAGAGTTGATGATGCCGGAGACCTCTATCGTCGAAACCCTGCCACAGTCGCGTCGAGCGCTGAATTCCAAACAGGTAATCACGTTGGTGATCGTAGCGCTGATTGGGCTGCTCATCTTCTTTCAGTGGCGCTCCTGGCAGACTTTCGATTGGGGAACATTCACAGCAGAAACCAGCGGTTTGGCGTGGGCTCCGCTAGTGATTGCGGTGATCCTCTCGCTGCTTACGTTTCCATTGCGCGCCTGGCGCTGGCAGATCTTCTTGCGTCCGATGCGCGATGCGAAATTCCGCGACGTGCTCTCCCCAACTCTCATCGGCTTCACTGGACTTGCGCTGCTTGGGCGTCCCGGGGAACTCGTGCGTCCGTACATGATCGCGCGCCGGACGAACCTCAGCATGACGTCGCAGATGGGAGTGTGGATGGTGGAGCGCATTTTCGATATGGGTGCGTTCATCGTTATAGCGGTGGTGGCTTTCGTGTTTGCCAGCGGCCTTCCCGATTTGAGACAGTTCCGCATCGCGGCCTGGATCGCCGCCGGAACCACTTTGGGTATGGCCGTGCTCGCCGTTGCCGTTTGCCGCGCGCGGCAGAGAATCTTTCGCTGGCTCGAGAATGTAGTCGCCCTACGTTTTCCGGCGAGCCGGCGCGTGCTGCGCCGTGCCGAAGTGTTTGCCGAAGGTCTGAACACCGTGAAGGACAAGCGCTCGTTCCTGCAGCTCGCGCTGATCTCCATCGGGATTTGGGTGATTACCGCATGGTCTTACGTAGCCACGCTGCGCGCTTATCCTTCCATGCATCACGCTTCTTATGCGATAGCCATGCTGCTGATGGGCTTCAGCATGATCGGCGGTCTGGTGCAGTTGCCGGCGGTCGGAGGCGGAGCGCAACTGGCCACCATTGTCGCGATGGTCGACCTGCTGGGATTTCCCCGAGAACTCGCCGTGAGCGCGGGCATTCTGCTGTGGCTGGTTTCGTTCCATGCGGTCACCCCCATCGGCCTCGTGCTGGCTCGGCGGGCGCATGTGTCGCTGAGGGGCTCTTCAATCAGCGAACCGAATGCCAATGCTAAGCGGAAAGAGGAGAGCACGAAGGATGTGCCTCCCCGTAACCTCTATCCTTTACCTTCGTGACCTCAGTGTTCACTCTTCGCTTTTAGCTGTTCGACGCTCCAGGTTCGCAATTCAGCAAATCTGGCTTGAGAGTTTGCATATCTCGCAGCTACTCTAATTGAAAATGAATTTCAATTTCATTTTCGGTTAGAGGAAGGATGTCGTTAAAGAAAACCCGTCTTCGATGCTTTTGTGTAGCAGCGGTTCTTGTATTGACAGCACTTTTACTAGTCGTCAGCGCGGGAGCGCAGGAGACATATTTCGTCACTTACTCCCACCAGATGGAGGAGCCAGGAAATCTGGAGATCGGCGAGAAGTCTGTGGCCGGCTCGCCTTCAGGAGGCGATGCATTTATCGGCAACGCTCTCGAATTTGAGTACGGAGCCAAAGCATGGTGGACTTCCGAACTCTATCTCGACGGACAAGGCACAGCTCATGAGAGCACCGTGTTCACCGGCTTTCGCTGGGAGAATCGTTTTCGTCCTTTGCTCGGCGAGCACTGGATCAATCCCGTGCTCTACGCGGAGTTTGAGAACATCAATTCCGCGGATAAATCACTGCTCGAAGTTGTCGGCCACGACGGCCGTGCTGACTTCCTCGCGCGCAACGATCGCAGTGACATAAAGCGCGAGGCGGAGTTGAAGCTGATCATGTCGAGCAATGTTCGCGGATGGAACTTTGCTGAGAACGTCATTGCAGAAAAAAATCTCGCAAATGAGCCGTGGGAATTCGGTTATGCGCTTGGAGCGAGCCGGCCATTGGCCCTGAAAGCCGGAGCAAAGCCATGTGTCTTCTGCCGCGAGAACTTCTCGGCCGGCGCGGAGATGTACGGCGGACTCGGCGATCGCCACAGCTTCGGCCTTCGCGACACCTCGCATTACCTTGCACCAGTCACAGAATGGCGGCTACCGAGCGGGACGGCATTCAGGGTTTCTCCTGGATTCGGATTGAACGACAACAGCCATGGCTTCCTATTCCGATTTGGGATTTCCTATGAGCTGAACCAGGTTGCATCTATTTTGAGAGGGCACTGACGATGCGAGCGAAGATCGTCGTGCTCTCGTCGGTGCTGTTGCTTGGCGCAGCCGCAATCGTGGCCAAAGTCGGAGACGGCTCGTGGCTGATGAAGGTTCCTGAATCGGCGCGCGTCCGTCCAAATCCCCTGGCGACGGATCCGGAGTCAACAGCAGCAGGCGCGAAGCTGTTTCAGCAAAACTGCGCAAGCTGTCACGGGAAGACCGCGCAAGGAAGGGACAAGCATCCGAACCTGCATTCTGAGCGATTGAAAATCGCTACACCGGGCGAGCTCGAATGGCTGCTGAAGAATGGCAGTCTCAAAAACGGAATGCCATCGTGGAGTCGTTTGCCTGAGCAGCAGCGCTGGCAACTGGTCACGTATTTGAAGTCGCTGGAGTGACTACGCAGCTTTGCCCGAGTGCGACGAGTGTGATAGGGTTAGCGCAACTCGAACTGCTCTTTATCACCGTTTTCAGGGGTTCCCGCCGCAAGACAGCTGTTGCCAGCTTCAGCGCAAAGTGGCGCGAAATGTCGCTCGCAAAACGGTTATTGTTGAGTAATCACAAGGCCAATGAAGGATTTTTCCAACTCCGCAGCTGTGGGTCGCGCCCCGGAAAATGTTCCGGAGCAGGTGCAAGATGATTTCATCAGCAGGAAGCTGATTCGTCCTGCGCTCTCAGCACCGCAGCGCCGCGATTCAAACGGCGATCGACCTCTCACCAGCGCCGAGCAGCGCGTGCCCAAGCGCGGAAACAGCCAGGAACAGACCCACGCAGAAGCTTTCTACTTCCAGAAGCAGATGCAGGTTCGAACGCCGATGATCGTCGTGCTCAAAGACGGCGAAGAAATTCATGGCTGGATCGATTGGTATGACCGCAACTGCATCAAGATCAATCGCAGTGGTCAATCCAATCTGCTGATCTATAAGCAAAGCATTCGGTACATGTTCAAGGCCGGCGAGAACGGCAAGAAGTAGTCTGGCGCGCTCGAGTGTCATTCCGAATCCCACAATAGATTTCGAATCGCACAGCAGGCGGTAAGCAATAGGCAAGTCCTTCGCAGAGCTACGGTTTTCCTTATTGCCTATCTCCTACTGCCGATATTGAATTACGAAGTTCGCGCTGCCCGCACCAAACGGTCGCGCAAGGCCAGCCCCATACCCTCAGCCGATGGTAGCGGGCACAAGATGACGCTGACGCCGGGCTTGTCGAGATAACGAAGTCCCGCAAAGAGATTTCTGCCGAGCTGTGCCCAGTCGCTCCACGCTCCCCAAGCGAAGAGCACAATGCCGCCTGCAGCGAGAGTGGTTTCATCGATCCAACCATCCGGAGCCATAATGCCCACGTAGTGCCCGCGCTCGCCTTCAGAGCCGACGAAGTCGCGAACGGCTTTGAGGAGCGCATCGCGTTTGCCATCGAGTAAGACGAGGCGAGCGGTTGGCGCATAATGCCGCGCGGCAAGCCCGGGAGAGGCGAGCGCCTCGGGCTCTGGCGCATGGGTTGGAGATGAGTAGAGTTCGACAGGACCTACGACGGCCTCGATCTGCTCACGCGTAACGCCGCCAGGACGAAGCAGCAATGGCGGAGTACGAAGAGGATCGAGCACAGTGGACTCAAGGCCTACTTCTGTCGCGCCGGCATCGAGCACCGCATCAATGCGTCCGTCGAGTTCGCTGAGGACATGATCCGCAGTGGTTGGGCTGATTCGTCCGAAGCGATTTGCGCTTGGGGCGGCAAGGGGCAGATCGGCTGCCGCGATAAGCGCGCGTGCGACTGGATGCGCCGGCATGCGCACCGCAACGGTCGCTCGTCCGGCGGTTACGGCGCTCGGAAGCTGAGTCGACTTGGGAAGAAGCAATGTAAGAGGTCCCGGCCAGAATCGCTCCGCCAGGTTTTGTGCCAGAGCGGGAAATTCCGCTGCCACTCTCGGCACCATCTCGAAAGCCGAAACGTGGACGATCAGCGGATCCCAGGCAGGACGTCCTTTGGCTTCGAATATGCGCATCACGGCTGCCGGATCAAGCGCGTTGGCGGCGAGCCCGTACACCGTCTCGGTGGGAATCGCAACCATCCCGCCTCGATGCAGGATGGTTGCGCACTCCGCGATCGCAGGAGTCTCTGGGCTGAGATCGTCGCTCGAACTAACAGTGAAGCGTACAGTCCTCACTCCAGAAAGATACACAACTGGATTTCGACGCAGTAAAACGTTCGGTTACCCTGCCGGCTCTTTGCCCGATGGACTGAAATTGACTTCAGGGAATCTCAGGCGTTCTCGATTCAGACCGTGTGGACAGCGCTGATCGGTGAAAGGGCGCTCGTGACTGCACAAGCTTTGTTGCACTTTTCACGGCACTTCATTATGCTTTTGCACCGCGGTAACTGGCAGCGACCGTTACAACCCTCAACCCCCAACGTGAATCTGCCGAAGGGGGTTCTATGGGCAAATTCTGCCTGGTTTCGGTCCCGGAGTCATATGTGCGGCGCTTGTTCGGATGTGCACTGCTTGTCGCTTTAGCTGGATTACCAGCGCACGCTGCTTCCAACCATGCGCGCGCCGTCTTGCACATTGAAGTCACGGTCGTACCCACCGTTCAAGCGAGCACGGCCCAACTGAGTGCTACAACTCCGACAGACTCAGTCACGTACAATCTGCAGCCACCGACAGCGTCGAAGATGACCTCGCAAGTGACGGTTCAGCCAATTTCCACGCAGAACGCGAACCGCAGCGGCCAATCCACAAAAGGCGGGATGCTGCAGACAACAACTTTCATCATCGAGTAGTTATTTCGGATTTGTGCTGCTGTTGAGCTTGAGTTGACGCAAGCATTGCGCGATCTCGCCCAGCGATGGTAACTGGTTGCATATTTCCCGGGTCAATACAGCATCCGGAGGCGCTGTCGGAGCGGCGCCGCTCACGTCCGTACGGGGCAGCACCGGCGGAATCGGAGGCACGGGCGCGACATTGTCCACCGCAGTCGGTCGGGTTGCTGATTCCCCTGGCGATGTGGAGGAAACGGGCGATTCTGCCGTCACGGATAATGCTGGCTTTGTGCGCGTCATAGCCGGCGCCACAGGCTTCATTTCGGTCGGTGTGGTCGCGGTCGCTGTTGAACTGTCCCTCGTCGCAGTAGCAGGCGTTTTGTCGAATTCACGACTGAGATAAGGCAACAGGTCTGAGTTCGTGATCACGATAGTGGCGCCCTGGACTTGCACCGGCTCCGCAGGCAATTTCACTACACCGCTGGGAATGTTCATTCCCGCAGGAACCGGCTTCACCGGAGTGACTGTAACCTTCAAGTCTCCAGCCGGCAGATTGCGCAGCAGAAATTTGCCATCTGCATCGGTGGTCGCAGTGGCGGCGCCTGCCGCAATCTGCAC
>DATEMI010000486.1:0-6957 GCA_035275665.1 Terriglobales bacterium
CCCAGTTTTCGTCCCGCCCCTTAGTTACAGGCGATGAGACTCGTCCAATAGCTCCTAAAACGATTTTCTGCATGAGCAATTATCCTTCGTGGTTTCGCCGCGCCTTTGGACGATAGCTGATTTGTGTTTTGCTGAATGAACTCTGGTCCTCGGAACACTTCATCCCAGCAGGAACTCTGGCGTTAAAAGGGGCGTGGACTTAAGCTGCGAGATGGTTTATCGTGTGGGCCGATTTGAAGTTTGGTAGTACAGGGACCGGGGGGACAGGAACGACGACGTAGGGCCACACTCCTAATTCAAGCGAACCAACGGATCGCACACTCTTCCCGGACGGAGCGCCCCAACGAGCTGCGAAGGGTAGTCGTTGGCGTCGCGCGATTTAGCTGCTGCCAGGTGTCTCCAAGGTTCGGAGAGGGCTCCAGTCATGAGATTTCCACTTTGCTTGCCCCGCATTCAGGCAATCGTGTTTATTGCCGCGTGCCTCAGCTTAGCCTCTTACTCGTGGGGCGATCAGCCTACGACCACTCCTCCGCAGGCTAAATCGCAATCTTCCGAATCTACGATTTCTATTCCCGGACCGTTACGCTCGTTCCTGCGCATGGCGGGAATCAGCCAGAAGGCCACGCCGGAAGAGGTAATTCCGCTGCTTTCGCGCAACGTGTTTTTGCTCGGATACGAAGGGCCATCGTCGCGAGTGCGTCCGACGGAATTCCTCATCCTGCTTAGCCGATATGTGCAGCAGGCTCGCGAACTTACGGTAATGGCAGGAGCTGAAGGCGTGCTGCGCGTCTCGTCGTGCGATCAGGCACGGCCTTTGCTCCAGGTGCTTGGATATCGTCCGCGTCTCGATTGCGGCAAGCCTGGTAGTTATCTAGAGACCTCCGATCCTCAGCGCGCGTTTATCACCGTGGATTCCGGATTCCCATTGCCGGAATTGGAAAAGACTCTGCAGGGAGGTGCTCCCTTTGCTTACGACTTCCATGGCACCCCGGTCCCGGTGATCTTCAACGAAAACGAGTGGACAGGCGGCAAAAACCTGCTGGACTCGCTCCTGCGCGATTCGAACTTGTCTCGTCTCTATTGGGCGTTCGCGCAGATGGAACCGGAGACGCAGAACGCACTGGGCCAAAATCCCGGGCTCAAACGACTCGCAGCCTATGCTCCTGTGCTCGATTTCTATGGCAGCCGCCTGCGCATTCAACAGGGACGGGTCGCCGTTCCGGGCGGCGCCGCTGCTGAGTCCCTCTGGAAGGAGTTGGTTGGAGCCAGTCCGCAGTCCCCTGCCGATTTCGTTGTTCATTTGGTGGAGAAAGATAACGGGTGGATGGCGGCATATTTCGATGCTCTGTGCCGGATTAGTCCGGAGCAGCAAAAGCACTTCACGGAAGAGCGCCGCCTGAAGCCATTTTACGAAGCCTTGCGCAAGCAAGATGCTCCACCCGCCGATGCGGCTCGCTCTGTTTTCCGCCCAGCTCCAGGTCTGCTTCTCCTCATGACACGTTTGGAATGGGAAGCGAATGACCAGCCGCACATTCCCGGCGGCCTCGCGACCTGGAAGAGAGTGTTCCACGAGAAGACTTATTCCGATGTCACGCGCGATTGGGGCAAAAAGGCACGCGGCTGGAATAGTTCGGAACAACTGCTCGAGGCGCTGATAGCAATCTCCCGAGTCGATACAGAAGCAGGTCCACTGCAGGCGTACCTCATGTTGACCGAACTAGACGAACGGCGCGGGACCGGGCACGCGATGAGCGCGGAGACCGTTGAGCAAATGGCGTCGAGGTACAACCGCTTCGGCGATCAATATCTGATCTTCTCCGAATTCCCCACGCTCGATGATGCATCGATCAACTCGTTCCTCAGCGTCGCCGAACATCTTGACGCAATCCCGAATCACTACGTGCGCGGCAATGCGCTCGGCATGTTCGACGCAAGCGTTGGTCTGTGGCAGATCCTCGCTCGCCAGCGTCAGATTCCGAGAGACGATCTCAATCGCTCGTTCCAACAGGTGCTGTATCAATTCGGGAAAGTTGCAAATTCCACGAACGTCTTCGACGCAGGACGTGAGTCGCTGAAGCAAATCCTGACCGCCTCTACCGGCAAGCCTGATGCATCGCAGGACGGAATTGTTTCGCTGCTCGCCGGTCCTCCCCAGACCACGCCGGAAGGCCAGCAGATGCATCAGGAGGTCGCGAACCGTATGCGCTCTGTGCTCGATGCACAGCGCCTGGTCTCGCTCGACACCCTGATCCAGCTTGGCGACAACCTTCACGGCGCGGCGCGCGTGAAGGAGCGGTCGTCCGGGCTGCTGATGCTCGCCGGCGATCTGCGCGAGTTCCAGATGCCGCAGCCTATCTTTAAGAAGAGCGAACGCGAAGAATGGGGCGCGGGTGTCTATAACAACCGTCACACCGACCTGGAGATGCAGACCGACATCTCTAAGGTCATTAAGTCTCCGTCATCCGACCAGCAGGTCGCCGACGCTCGCGGAGAACTTGCGTCATTCTTGCGCGACACGCTCGTCGGTTTGAACTATGCGTACTACGAGCCGCCAGGGGCTCAGATTCTTCATCACAATCCGCTGTTCGTGCGCTCGCACGACTTCTCTGGCGACACGGTTGTAGGCATGCAGCGCGCAGTGTGGCGCGCGCCGCAGCTGTTCGGCGCAGGGTCGCCGGCCGGTGGCGGAGCCCACCTCGTAGGATCGCTCGCCGATCTTCCTTACGTGCTTGCGCAGGCGGAACAGGACTTCATCACTCCGGAAAACGTTCAGGCGCTGATTTGGGGAGCCGTCGTACCAGGAATCCTTACCAGTTCCGTGGTTCCGCGCTGGTGGGATGTCAGCCGCGAAGAACTTCACGCTGTGACTCTGTATCAGGAGATCGGAGAGCACTTGCTCACGGTGTCGGCGGATAACGACGACTTAAGGGCGAAGGTCGTCAATGTTCTCGCTGACCGCGTCTCGCCGCGAACGCTGTACGAGGTGCGCCAGGCATTGCGCTCGCGTGGGGCGGAAGATCCAAACACCTACCTCACGCCCGCGGACACTTTCTATTTAGCCGCTGAGTTCCAGCGCGAATATCCGCAGCAGCCGGACCTGCTGGGCCAGCCCGGCAAAGAACTCGAGGCCTTGGCGAAGGATCACGCCGACGAGGTAAGTTGGCAGCGCATCTCGCACGACTTCGGCGTACCGCATCCTGTTTTGGCACAGAATTACGCACGCGAACTGCTCAATCTTCCGCCGTTCCCGGCCTTTATGGGTTACTCCAGCCGATTCCTGGCGGAGTCGTGGGATTCGAATAACCTCTATTGGGCGCGTCTGGCGGACGAAAAAGATTATTCGCCGGTGATGCTTAATCGACTAGTCCCCGAGCTGACACGGCGCATGGTGGAAAAAATCTTCGCGACAGATTTGGAAGACTGGCCGGCACTCCTGCGTGCCGCCCGGGAGACAGGCGAAGAGTTCCGCCGCGGAAAATATGGGACAACCCCGGTAAGCATTGCTGCAGCTCAGAATTAGAGAAAGCAGAAGAGCCGGCGCGCGCGTCGGGACGGTTCTGGTCGCAGATTTTCGTGGAGTGCACAAAGTTTTCAAAAAGGGTATCCGTATGAACAGGCGAATTGCGTTACTCCTTGGATTTACGTTCTTTTTTACCGCTGGCGCGGATAGACACACGTTGGCACAATCATCTGCCCAGTTTCAGGTCTCGGTGGACCTGGTCCAGTTGAATGTCGCGGTGACCGACAACAAAGGCAACTACGTCACTGGACTCAAGCCTTCAGACTTCGTCATCACCGAGGACGGAATCCAGGAGAAGCTCGCGTTTTTTGGCGAAGGCAATGGACCGACTCGCAGCCTTGTCGCGGTAGCGCAAGATGCAGATCCATCCAAGCCTGCAACCGACAATTCTTCAGCTCCCCCAGCCAATGCCTCGTTTGTGCCACATCCTGAAGGTGATGGCGGTCATCCTTCAGACGCGCTGAGCGCGGCCATCGCTGGAGCTAACGTTTACATTCTGTTTGATACCAGTAACTATATGTATCGCGGCTTCGTTTTCGCGCAGGACGCCATCTCCGACTTCGTGCGCTCCCTGGAAAAAGCGGACAAGATCGCTTTCTACTCGTACAGTCGCGATCTTTCGCGCGCCGCCACACTGACCACAGACCGCAATGACGTTGTTCGCGGAGTGCGCACAACCGTCGCCGGCGATGACGCTGCCCTCTACAACTGTCTCTTGCTGACAGTAAAAGACGCAGCGCAGACAATGGGCAGAAAAGTCGTGGTGGTCTTTTCGAATGGTCCTGATAATTCCAGCGTAGTGCCTCCCGAAGACGTAGCCGAGCTCGCCCAGTCGGCCGGCATTCCGATTTACATGATCAGCACGCGCGAAGCGCGCCTCGAGCCGGTGTCGACCGCAGTGTTTGAGCGCATGACTGCCGCCACCGGCGGAAAGGCGTACTTCTCCAAGAACTGGAGAGATGAGCGCAAAGCGTTTGAATCGATTCGCGACGACCTCGGGCATCTCTACTCACTGAGCTACTATCCGAAGACAAATTCGAATCATGGATGGCGCACGATCACGGTGAAACTGAGTGGGGATCGCCACAATTTGCACGTTCGCACACGCAACGGCTATCGCCCGCAGTCGAGCCACTATAACAACGGTGGAACGGTAGCCGAGGTGTCGGCGAGCCACAGTGCAAGCGACAGATAGTCAGATTGCAGAATTGGATCGTATTCAGTTGGAAATCCATGCTTAGGGCACGGTTGTGTCGGGCTCGTCCGAAGTGGTTACATGTTTTCGGGTTCGGGCGATTGTGAGGGCGTCTAACTGGCTTCTGACGGATCAGTATCCACGAGGATATCGTACAGATCGGTGAGGCCGATCTTCAGTATTTCGGCAGCTCGCCCAACATTGCCGTGTACAGCCTGCAATACTTCAAGCACGTAGTGGCGTTGTGCATCGCGCAAGGACATCAACGTTGCCGCAGCCCCCGGATCAGTTTTCAAGGCAACAGGAAAGTGGCCCACGTCGAGCACTTCACCTTCGCTCCGTCTTACCGCTGCTGCGACTACCTCTTCCAATTCACGGACATTTCCTGGCCACCGATGCTGTGTGAGCAAGTCTTGCGCACGCCGGGTCAAACCGCTGATTGGCTTGCCGTACTGGTCTGCATATTCTTCAATAAAGTGGCGCTGCAGCAGCGGCAGATCTTCGGCCCGCTCTTCTAACGTTGGGAGCTTGAGGTGGAGTGATGACAGCCGATAGCAGAGATCCTCGCGGAGCCGTCCATCAGCCACGGCAGTGCACAGGTCTTTGTCCGTTGTCGCGATCATACGCACGTCGACTCGCCTCGGAGTTGCAGAGCCAAGGCGCTGAAGCTCGCCCGTTTGGAGTACGCGCAGAAGCGTCGATTGTAGAGACAGCGGCATTTCACAGATTTGATCGAATACCAATGTTCCCTGATGTGCGCGTTCGAGCAGTCCGGAAGCATCCTTCAGCAGGCCCGGTAAGGGCCAGTTTTCCGAGCCCAAAAGCTCTCGCTCGCCGGAAGATTCTCGCAGCGCACCGCAGTTGACAACTAAAAAGGGGCCGTCGTGAGCCGGCGAGAGCTTGTGGAGTGCGCGGGCAATCGTCTTTTTTCCGGTTCCGGGAGCGCCGCTTATGAGAGCTGTGCGGAAATGCGGAGCCACGCGCGAGACTTTGTTGAAAAGCTCCAGCATCCGAGGGCTGCGTCCGATCATGCCTTCAAAGCGAAAAGAGGCAGCGATCTCAGCATCAAGTTCGCTCGTTCGCCGATTCTTATCGGCGGCCTCGAGAGAACGCCTCACACGCGCGCGAAGTTCCGCAACGGGAATAGGTTTACTAAGAAAATCGGCTGCACCCTTCTCGATGGCCTCGATCGCGAGCGAAGACGAATAGTCTCCGGAGAGCAGAATCACTTCTATGCGCGAATCGAACTCGGCAATTTGCTCGAGTACCTTCATTCCGCTGGTGTCGCGCAGGTGTAGATCGAGGATGACCACCCTGGGATGATGCTGGACGAGCATTCTGATTCCTGTTTTGGCGTCGGCCGCTACTACGATGTCGATAGGCATATCGCTGAAGATCTCCGGCATCAGCTCAGTGACGCGCGGTTCGTCGTCGATCACCAGCAGCGAGATCTTGTGCGGCGGCTCTAGAACAAGGACCATAAACGAATTCGCGTACAGCAGGATGTAGGAAATCTAACATCCTGGGAGCACCGTTGTAATCCTCTATTGGACATAACCGAGCGGAAAAACGGCTAGTACCAGAAATGTTCTACGACGGAGTGTTCCAAGTCTGGGAAGTTTGATTCGCAGAACAAGCTGAGCCGCGATCCGACCTGGTTGTAAAGATCCGTAATGTGTCGCCAGGAGGGGACTTCGCAATTGATGAAATAGCAGATCCAGATCGCAAAGAGGCCACGCAGCAAAGCCATACGCAATTCCATCGCAGTCGATCGAATTTCGGAGCCGAACTCGACAAACGTTGAATGTGGGCTCGCGGCAAGAACTTCGCCGTACGCAAGGAGCAGCGATGAGTTGCGCAAAGCGGACAAATAATATGCGTGGACCGCCTTCAGGCGCAGGTGCTTTAGCCGCAAGTATTCTTTCCGGGATACGTGAGCGCGAAGATAATGATCGTCGCTGTAGGAAGCTAAATGACGAAAGGACGCTGCATTGACCGGCTCGAGATGATCCAGAAGCTCCACTAGATTCGCCGGGTGACGGACTGCTCCAAGCAAAAGCTTGACGAGCAGGACGTTCGCGATTATCAGCAGCAGGACAGCAACAATCGTGAAAATCACTTCCGCACGGCTCCTTTCATCGATTCGGCCCATTCCAGGAGCTCAGGGCGTACATCTGTGCTGATTGTTTCCGTCACGGGTGCAGGCAGGAAGTAGAAGGCGAAGATTGCTACGGCGGCGTCA
>DATEMI010000487.1:0-4639 GCA_035275665.1 Terriglobales bacterium
ACCCGAGTTGCTCGACGAAGAAACGCAGGCTTCGATCCTGGTCGCGCACAAACACTGTGGCAGACAGGATCCGCAAATATGGATCTTGACGATCCAACCGGAGAACGCTTTGCTCCGCCACAGTTCGAGAACGCGTGGGCATTGCCCGCGATTATATGCGGCAATGCCTGCACAATCTGAAGCGTGACTATTCGTAGCGCAGTGCGATCATGGGATCGAGTTTTACCGCGCGGCGAGTTGGAATCAACGATGCAAGCAGAGCCACGGTGCCAAGAATAAGCGCACTCAGCGCAAAGGTACGGACATCGTGTGGAGAGAGGCCGTACAACATGCTCGTGATCAATCGAGCGCATGCCCACGCTAATCCCAGACCAATGCCAATTCCGATGATCAAGACTTGGGCTGTATCGTTGAGGATCAATCGAGTAATGCTGGCGCGGTCGGCGCCGAGCGCCATGCGAATTCCTATCTCGCCTGTACGTTTGCTTACTTGATATGCGAGCACTCCATAGAGTCCTATTGCGGAAAGAAGCAGCGCCAACGCGCCAAAGAAGCCGGAAAACACAGCGAGGAGCCGCGGCTGTCCTAGCGAATTGTCAAGCTGAGTCTTCATCGCTACGACGTTGAACAACGACAAACTCGGATCGATCTTCTCTACGACTGCGCGCACATCAGCAACGAGTTGGCTTAAATCACCGGCGCCTCGCACCATTAAAGTCTGCGCGGAACCAAATTCCGAGGGACGAACCTGGAACAACTCGGTGAAGATCGCCGCCTGCTGCTCGTCTTTTATATCGAAGTAGTGGGCATTTTGGACGACACCCACAATTTCGGCCATCTTGTCTTGTCCCGATTTGAAAATCGAGCCAAGCTCGATTTGTTTCCCGACAGGGTTCTGCCCAGCGAAGTAATGCTGAACCAGAGCTTCGTTCACCACCACCACTGGCGGCGCATTCTCGTTGTCGTTGGCGGTAAAGTCACGTCCCGCGACTACGGGCATCTGGAAGGTCTCGAAGAAGCGAGGGCCGACTCCATAGCTCAAGATCCAGGAATTGGCGAGATCCTCGTCAGGTCTCGGCGTGTAGCCGGGAAACTGCGCGTGAGAAAGATGCGCGCGATTGGTTAAGAGCGGATTATTCATGACAGTCGCCGATTTTATTGCCGGCAATCGATTGAGGTCTTCCAGCAGTCTCACGTAAATCGCGTGTGTGTGTGCGTCATCGTAGCCGCTGAGTCGCGGGTCAAGCGTCACCATGAGCAGATGATTGAGATTGAACCCCAACCCGATGTTGTAGAGATTGTGGAGCGTAACCAGCAGCAGTCCTGCTCCGGCAACGAGGACGAGCGAGATTGCCAACTGTGCGCTGACCAACGTTCGTCCAAAGGGCAGGCGGCCGGAAGATTGCATGGTGGAACTCTTCAAGGCATCGTGAGGATCGACTCGAGTTTGCCGCAACGCAGGCACAACTCCGAATAACAATGCTGTGATAACGCAGATCAGAACAATGAAAGTGAGCAAACGAGAGTCCCAATCGAACCCAAGCGCCGACGCCTGCGCACCTGCAAGCTTCACAACTGCACTCCGAGCGGCGATGGCGATGAGCACACCCAGCGCGCATCCGAGCCCCGACAGAATGAAACTTTCAGTGAGCCATTGACGCACAATTCGATTCCGACTGCAACCCAGGCTGAGGCGAATGGCAGTTTCCTTTTGCCGCGCATTAGCCCTGGCGACCAGAAGCCCGGCAATGTTTGCGCAGGCGATCAAAAGAATCAGCGCAACGATGACCATCAGCACGCGTAGCGGCTCGGCAAAACTCCGCCGCAACGAACTGAGCCCTTGCGCGGCGGGATAGAGTTCGATGTCGCGCTTTTTCATGGCTTCCCGTTGCGGGCCTGGAAGACTGTTGTCGGCCAATTCGGTGCTGCGGAAGATGCCCGTCAACTCTGCCGCGGCTTTGGCGATGGAAGCTCCTGGCTTGACGCTCACGAATATCTGACCAGGAGACTGTTCAGGCTTCGGGAAACCTGCAGAAGCCGATCCGCTCGTTACCTGGAGCTGGGTAATGGCCGGCATCAGCACGTCCGCGGGTTGATCGAGGCTCAGGCCGGAAAAACTCGGCGGCAGCACTCCCACAATCACGAATGGGATCGTATTAATCGTGACCCGCTGCCTGAGGATGTTCGGATCTGCGGCAAAACGCCGATGCCAGTAGTTGTCGCTGATGACAGCCGCCCACTCGCCGGATTGTCCAGCACTCTCTAAATCGTCTTCCGGAAAGATCGGCCTCCCAATTTGGGGCTGAATTCCCAGCAGCTGAAAATATGTTCCTGAAACGAAATCACCCGGGCCAACATCAGCACGGCCATTCACTGCGATGTTCAATCTGGTTGTGCGGTCACTCGATCCGAAGCCCGCGATTTGAGTGGCTCTCTTCTCCATTTGCTGCAGGTCGCGATAAAGCAGTCTTGTCGAAACGCTGAACATTCCCACTTTCACGGAGCTTGTGTCCATAAAGAAGAGTCGCTCAGGATGCTTTATCGATAGCGAACTGAGCAGAATGGAATCGATCAAACTGAAGATTGCAATATTGGCGCCGATTCCCAGCGCCAACGTGAGTATCGCGACTAGAGTAAAGACCGGGCTTTTACGCAAAGAGCGCAGTGAGTAACGGACATCCTGCAGAGTGGTTTCGAGCAGATGCAGCCCTCGCTGATCTCGGCAATGCTCCTGAATTTGCGCCACGCCTCCGATCTTGCGCAACGCGGCTTCGCGCGCTGCAGTCGGGGACATGCCGGTGGCAAGATTCTCTGCAATCTGCTGGTCGAGATGGAACTTAAGTTCGCGATGGAGTTCGTCTTCAACGCGAGCACGCCGGAAAATAGTGCGCAATCGGAGCTGCAATTGATCGAACCAACGCATAAGACCTCCATTAGGACGAGAGGACCGACGACCGGCATCTGCACTCGTCAGCCTTCTGTCGTTCGTGATTTCGCGAAATCACGAAATCGCGAACGCGAAATACCAAAACCCGCGCGAGGGCGCGCGTCGGTCCTTGGACCTGTGTTCCTCAAGCCTTTCGCAACACGAGGTTGATTGCGCTCGATAATCGACTCCAATTCGCCTTCTCGGTTTCGAGCTGTTCTCGTCCGGCTTTCGTCAACGAATAGAACTTGGCTTCGCGGCCGCTTTCTGTTTTTGTCCATTCCGCTTTAATCCAGCCTTGCTGCTCTAAGCGATGCAATGCCGGATAAAGCGATCCTTGTTGTACTTGCAGTACTTCATCCGAGATCTGCTCGATGCGCTTGGCGATGGCCCATCCGTGCTTCGGCTCAAGGGCGATCGTGCGCATGATCAGCAGATCAAGCGTGCCTTGTACCAAATCGCTTGGTTTACCCATTTGCAGATAATCTACAACTTAATTGTAGATAGTCAAGGTGTGCGCATTTTTTTGCTGATCTGCAGGGGATCGAAGCGTGGTTCCGGATTGGCGACAACGACGAAACAGCGGGCCGCAGCCCGCTGTTCGTACTGGAAGGACTTATCGCGCTCTTAACGGCGGATGTTACTTCGGCTGCTCGGTGCTGTTGGGCAACTGCTTGCCGTCGAAGATGATTTTCGTTTCCGAGCCGAAGCGCTTGTAATCGGTGTACTTGATGATCACGCGAATGCGCACGTCTCCGCCTTTGAAGTGCAGCGTATCGTCGGCGCTGGTATAGGTTGGGAACCAGTACACGTTGTCGACCTGCTCGCGATAGGTGGTGAAGCGCGGAAACAGATTCTCCTGGCTGCCGCTGTGGATGTCGGGGACCGACTTGCCGTAGGTCTTCACGATCTGGAAGTCCTGGTTGTCCACCCAGATGCGTCCTTCGAAGCGGCGATGTTTCTTGTCGATTTGCTTGGGCGAGATGTCGAAGACGTAGGTGTTCAGCTCATCTTCTTTCTGCTGCCCCAGATAAAGGATGTTGTAGTCGGGAATCTCTTCGGTAGTGAGAACGAAGGGCATCACGTTCTGCATGTCGTTGAGATCTTCGCTGGTCATTGAAATGCGTGTGAGCGTGTCAGCCGGAGCGTAGTCCACGGTGATGGTTCGCTTGCCCTGGTTGTCGAAGTTGATTGACCAATCCTGGCGGTACTCGCCGTCGACGGTGTCGCCGTCGAGGGTCTGGATGATGTTGGATTGTTTGTAGGTGTAGCGCTCGCGCGCCATCTGGAACTGCTTTTCCTTCTCGGCGAAGCGGTTAACGATGTCCTGCACGCTAATGCCGTTTGGCTGCGTCTTTACGAGCGCGCCTTCACCACGCTGGGCATGCGCGGGCAGTATGCCCAGGAAACTAATGGCTACAAGGCAGAGTAGCTGGAAGAGCTGGAATAAAGAGCGCCGGAGGTACGAAGACAGTCCTCGGCCTCGAGTTGTAAGGCCAGGATTTGGGATGAGCATATGTAGGTTAGACGCGAAGGTCTGGCAGGAAGTCGCGGTTTAGGGTCGAGATTCCTCTGAGGTGGTACAGTTTGGGCGTTGAGGCCCTTCGACTTGGCCATGAGTTCAGATCAGCTCGTTATGAGCGCCGCCATGGCTTCTTTCTTCCTTGTAGGGGTCTGGAGCGTTTTCCGGCCTGGAGGAATGATTGCCTGGGC
>DATEMI010000488.1:0-3832 GCA_035275665.1 Terriglobales bacterium
TCTTCTGCCTTTGGTTCGTGAACGCCCGCGACGGCGGCTTTACGGGCCTCCATGGAACTATTCATCGCGTGCTTCTGCACGAAACGCAGCACGGCAGTCTTAATCCCGCTGAAGGAGAAATCATAAGTTTCTTCTGCATCCGAGCCGTGCCGCTTTTGGTGAACCTTGATTTGCGAGAGAGGCATGGCAATGGCTCGCGGATTACCGTGAGCGGCAAGTTTCTCGATGATCGGCCCACCGGGATAGCCCAGCCCGAGCAGTTTGGCGACTTTATCGAAGGCCTCGCCAGCGGCATCGTCGAGCGTGCGTCCGATGTTGCGGTAAGACCAGGCACCGTCAGACTTGTGGACCAGATATAGATGAGTGTGTCCACCAGAGACGACGAGCGCAAGCGCGGGCAGCGCACGTTCCGAGGACTGAGAACGCCAGTGCTCAAGCAACACGGCGTGGATATGCCCCTCGAGGTGGTTGATGGCAATCAGCGGCTTCGAGAGAGCAAACGCAAGTGCCTTGGCATAGGTGATGCCCACCAGCAGTGATCCGGCGAGCCCGGGGCCCTGAGTCACAGCAAAAGCATTGATTGCGTCTAGCTGGAGGCCTGCATCCAAAACAGCTTTGCGCACGACCGGCACAATAGCGCGCAGATGCTCGCGCGATGCCAGTTCGGGAACAACTCCGCCATAGGGGAAGTGGGTCGCAATCTGAGACGAGACCACGTTCGAAAGCAGCTCCTCGCCGTCGCGAACCACGGCTGCCGCCGTCTCGTCGCAGGAACTCTCGATGCCAAGAATCAGGGCCATGAATCCTTATGATAAAGAGAGAGAGGTGAATCTGTTTCCCGCCGTAGGCTTAAGCGAGTTCGACCCGCTGTAGTCCGCAATTTTCATGACTGTATGATTTAGCGATTTCGTAATTTAGTGGCTGAATCGACTGCTCGCCGTGGCCAACAACGAGACTATTTCGGATTCGGATGCACGTTCTCACGAAGCGCGCGCTGCGGCTCTTTCCGTTTTGGAACAGATTCGCGCTGCTGGCCACTCGGCCTATTTCGTTGGAGGATGTGTTCGCGATCTGCTGCTCGGCGTTGCGCCTCAGGATTACGACATCACCTCCAGCGCCAGGCCGGACGATGTGCTCTCGCTTTTTCCTGACACTGTCGCCGTCGGCGCTCAATTCGGCGTAATTCTTGTTCTTGTTCGCCCAAATGGAACACGCGATGCAACTCCAATTCAGGTAGAGGTCGCAACCTACCGCAGCGACGTCGGATACAGCGATGGGCGTCATCCCGATGCGGTTCGCTATTCCGATACCGCTGAACAAGACGTTCAGCGTCGCGACTTCACCATCAACGGCCTGCTGCTCGATCCAGTTAAGAACGAGGTCCTCGATTACGTAGGCGGCCGTTCTGATCTGCAACACAAGATCGTCCGCACCATTGGCGATCCACGAACTCGCTTTCGGGAAGACAAGCTGCGCATGATGCGCGCTGTGCGCTTTGCTGCGCGCCTCAACTATGAAATCGAATCGCAAACCATGAGCGCGATTCGCGAACTTGCGCGAGACATTCACCAGGTGAGCCGCGAGCGCATCCGCGATGAACTGGACAAAATGCTCACCGAAGGACACGCGCGCCGCTGCTTTGAACTGCTGGACTCAAGCGGTCTGCTGATCGAGCTTTTGCCCGAGGTAAGCGCGATGAAAGGCGTAGCGCAGCCTCCGCAGTACCATCCCGAAGGCGATGTGTGGATTCATACCTTACTGCTGCTCGAGGGTCTCGAAAAAGGCTGCTCGAAGTCACTGGGTTGGGGAGTGCTGCTTCACGACGTCGGCAAACCGCCGACCTTCCGAATTGCCCCGGATCGTATTCGCTTCGACGGTCATGCCGAAGTGGGCACGCGCATGGCTGAGGAAATCTGTCGGCGTCTGCGATTTTCCAATGAAACGACAGAGCATGTCGCGGCGCTCGTCGCCAATCACATGCGCTTCGGCGATGCAAAGAAGATGAAAGAGTCAACGCTGAAACGCTTCATGCGCCTGCCTCATTTCGCGGAGCACCTGGAGCTTCACAGGCTCGATTGCACGGGCAGTCATTGTGATTTATCGCTTTACGATTTCGTGCGCGAAAAGCTGGAGAGCACGCCGGAGGAAGAGATGAGACCGGCCCCGCTCATCACCGGCAACGATCTCATTCAGCACGGCTGGAAACCCGGCGCGCAATTCCGCATCATGCTACAGGCCGTCGAAGACGCCCAACTCGAAGGCACGCTGCACACGAGAGAAGAAGCCATTTCGTTTGTGGAAACGAACTTTGCGCGGTAGCAACAAGCGACAGAACCAGCAGCGGTAGCCGGTGGGCCGGAGATGGCCGAATGGCCAGCTCCGGGCAGACGATGCCGCACACTTCCTGGAGGGTGCAGCCGTAAAATATGCGACTGCCCCACCGGCTACTGCTGGCGGTTCTGTCCTGTTGCAGTCAGAACACCTTCTCAGAATCAATCAAAATGGTCACGGGCCCATCATTCACGAGTGAGATCTTCATCATTGCCTGAAACTCTCCCGTGGCACATTCGATGCCCTGTTCGCGAATTTTCGCGGCGAAATATTCATAGAGAATCCTTGCCTGCTCCGGACGTGCGGCATCATCGAACGAAGGTCGCTTCCCTCGACGTACATCGCCATACAACGTGAATTGAGATACCACCAGCACGGCCCCACCAGCCTCGCGCACGTTCAGATTCATCTTGCCTTCCGCGTCAGGGAACACGCGTAGCCCGAGGACCTTATCGAGCATGTAGTCGGCGGATGCGTGCGTATCTGCTTGGCCAACTCCAATAAGCACGAACAGTCCCGCTCCTATTTGTCCGACGGCGCGGCCATCGACCGTAACGCTCGCTTCGCTAACTCTTTGAATGACAGTGCGCATGAACCAGAAGAATGAAGAAGGATTAGGCAATAAGCAACAGGCAGTAGGCAACAGGCCAGAACGTCTGAGCAATTGTGCCGAGCCTATTGCCTATTGCCCATTGCCTATCGCTTATTGCCTATTACCCCCTCTGCATTTACTCTGCTCTGTCTTTATCGCAGCAATCAGGAGAAATCCAATGGCGATCTTTCGCTCGTTGAGGCTTGCGGCCGTGCTCGCGCTGGCACTCACGGCTTCAGGTTCAGCTCAAACTACAGATTCCCAAACTGGCCCACCTGCTGGGCCCGATCTGCTTATCCGCAACGGCACAATTCTGACGGTCACTCATGGGGTGATTCAGAACGGGAGTGTGCTGGTCCACAACGGCAAGATCGCGCAGATCGGGACCAATATCTCTGCGCCTCCGGGAGCAACGGTCATCGACGCCAGCGGCAAGTTTGTGATGCCCGGCATTATCGACTGCCATTCGCATCTGGCTCTCGACAGCGATGTCAATGAGGCTACCAATCCGATCACGCCGTCGATGAACATGCTCGACGCCTTTGTAAACACCGACAAAGGTCTCTACCAGGCGTTGGCCGGCGGGGTAACCTCGCTGCTTCTCCTGCACGGCTCGGCGAACATGATTGGCGGCCAAGCGGTTGTTATCAAAAACAAGTTCGGCTTGAGCCGCGATCAAATGCTCTTCCCCAACGCCCCGCGTTCGATCAAGTTCGCCAGCGGCGAGAATCCCAAGCGCGTCTATGGCTCACGCAACCAGCTTCCTTCCACACGTATGGGCAACTTCGAAGTGCAGCGCGAGGCTCTCCAGCAGGCTCGCGAATACATGCGGGATTGGGATGACTACAACGGAAAAGTTCAAAAAGGGGACAAGGAGGCAAGAGCACCAAAGCGCGATCTGAAGCTTGA
>DATEMI010000489.1:0-3946 GCA_035275665.1 Terriglobales bacterium
GCGATCGCATACTACTGTGAAAAGCTTGGCTTCGAGGTCGACTTTATCTATCAGTCGTTCTACGCAGCCGTCAGCCGTGACGGCTGCGCCATCCACCTCAAGCATGCGCCGAAGATGGCCGCCGACAGGAAACATCGGAAACAGAATGAGCACTTGGACGCCTATATTTCCGTATCCGGCATTGGAGCTTTGTTCAGCGAATTGCAAAATCGTGGCGCTCACGTAATCCGCGGGCTTGAAGAACAACCATGGGCGTGCGTTGACTTTTACGTCGAGGACCCTGACGGCTACATTCTTTGTTTCAGTGAGCAGAAGGCCTGACGAGCACGCCTGCTTGATTCGCTTCCGTTCTATCCCCAAACATTAGGCAAACGATCGCGCGTAGAACCTGACTTCTCAGGCAAAGAGCATAGTATTCCTTGACACGTATATACCCTATTGGGTATATATATGCACATGGCGTCTGTCTTCGAAATCATTGCGGAGCCGAACCGCCGCGCGATATTGAGCCTGCTGGTCTCATCGGAACAGTCGGTAGGAGAGATCGAGCGGCGGCTTCGTATGCCGCAGCCAACCGTGTCAAAGCATCTGCGCGTGCTGCGCGAGGCTGGTTTTGTGGATTCCAGAGTGGACGCACAGCGCCGCCTTTACAGCCTGAAGCCTGGACCGTTTCAGGAAGTCGATGACTGGTTGTTGCAGTTCCGCCGCTTCTGGTCCGCTCATGTGGATGCACTCGAACGCCACCTCGACCGCATGGATGAAGATGAGTCAACATCAATAAAAAAGAAGACAAGACGACGCGGCCCCAAGTCGGGAACGTGACAAAGGAGAGATGACATGAAAATCAAATTGACGAGCGTATACGTGGATGATCAGAACAAGGCCCTGCGCTTCTATACGGAGGTACTGGGATTTGCTAAAAAGAGCGATTTCAGTCAGGGCCCCTATCGCTGGCTAACTGTAGGCTCGCCCGACGATCCGGACGGCACTGAGCTGCAGTTGGCGCTGAACAACAACCCCGCAGCTAAAACCTACCAGCAGGCGATCTTTCAGCAGAACCAGCCAGCGACCATGTTCTTCACCGACGACGTCAAAGGCGACTACGAGCGGATCAAGGCGCGCGGCGGCGAGTTTACAATGCCGCCCACTGACGTGACCGGCTCAACCATTGCGATGCTGAAGGACAACTGCGGCAACCTCATTCAGCTCACGCAGTTGGCGCATTATTCGCATTGAGGAAACGTGAGCGATCGCGAGCAACACGGTGAACCAGTTCGGGAAGTCGATGCCTGGTTGGCTCAGGTCCGTCGTTTCTGGTCCGCTCTTGTAGATGCTCTCGAACGCCACCTCGACCGAATGGGCGAAGATCGATCAACGCCAACTAAAAAAACGAGCAGGAGAAAGAAATGACCGATCGCCATCAATACACGCCAGGTCCAGCCGGCGGGGCGCAGGTAAAAAAAGACGGAGAGATGTGGACGCTCGTTCTCACGAGAGAGCTGCGCCACAAGCCGGAAAAAATATGGCGGGCGCTTACCGAACCGGCGCATCTGCGCGAATGGGCGCCCTTTGAGGTCGATCGGAACTTGGGGAAGGCTGGAAGTACGGTGAAGTTCAGTTGGGTGGGATCTTTGACCTCACAGGTTTCGGAAATAAAAATCACGCGAGCCGACGCTCCCAAAGTGCTTGAGTACAACTGGGGGGACGCCAATACACGTTGGGAACTCGAACCCTTTGGTGAGGGCACGCGCCTCACGATGTGGCACAGCCTCGATCGCCGCTTCATCGCAATGGGTGCTGCCGGGTGGCACATTTGTTTCGACGTTCTGGATCGCCTTCTCAGCGGAGCTCCCATCGGCCGCATGGCCGGCGCGGAGGTCATGAAGTTCGATGGTTGGCAGCGGCTGCACAAGGAGTACGCCAAACAGTTCGGCATTGAACCACCCAAGTGGCCGCCTCAGGCGGCTAAAGAATCGTGAAGCGCAATACAATGCAGCGGTCAGGCTCCCGGAGGCGATCATGAATACTGCACTTTCGACATCGCACGTCAGTTCGACACAACGCAAGGAGAAGATCGTGAGCCCAAACATTCAACGTTGGATTTTTCGATGGATTCACCTCGTCTTTGCAATTCCCATCATCGGCTACATCTACAGCCCGTTCGACAAAATTCCACAATACGCCGCCCCGACCCGATACGTGTTCGTTCCCATAATGGTTCTTTCGGGGCTTTGGATGTGGAAAGGCCATGTGGTTCGACGACTGGTTTCGAGAAGAAAAAGCTAACCCGACCGAGCGATGCGAATGCTGTGGGATAGTCCCGTTTTCCGATACTATTCGATCTTGTTGTCCCTTCCCGGAGATTCCTCGATGTACGTCGGTTCGCCGAGAAGCTCCAGTTTTGCTGAATTGCCAACAACGTGAACAACATCGCTCCAACATTGGAGGCTGAGTTCTACATTGCCATGCACGTCCAGCGGAATCGGAATCAAGTTGTTGGAGACGGTTTCGTTGACAATGAGATGGCCGTTTGACAGAACATTGACGCCATCTTCGCGGCTTTCGGCAGAGAACGATCCCTCCACGCGGGCGCTGCCGATTCGAAGCTCAGCTCTTTGGCTCCATCCAGTACCGCAATCAATCGCAGGGCGCCCCTCGGACGCGTGAATGTAAACATGAGGAAAGTGTAGGAGTGCATCAGCACCTTCAAAGGTGATGCGATCGAATTCCGAGTCGTGGATTTCAATCGCTCGGTTTTGCATGGGAGAGAATTATCTCAAACGCACTCCAGGCGCCGGAGCGCGATGGGGTGGTTAGGATCGGCCGAATCCGCCTAAGCGTAGATCGTGAAGTGTCCACAATGCTCATTTGTCGAATGGCGCTCCCAAAGCTTGGCCATGACGTTCCGAAACGGGATGACGACGACCAGATTTTGATCGGTCCGCGGCCAGAGATAAGAATTCGCTAACACGCCTCGGCTTCGCGCGCCCGACTTCGCCTGCTAAAGCTGCCTCTACAATTTCCCGTACTACTGAAGAAATCGACCGTTCTTGCCGAACAGCCTCCTGCCTCAGCTTCCCATAGGTGGCTTCATCTAATTGGATTAATGTGCGTTTCATGGATGCCCATGAGTTAGACGGATGCAGTGTTGAGCGTGGTTTTAAAAAGAAAAACTGTGCTTGCGTGCCATTCAGGCGGCTGCGGTTCGCATGGAACGGAGTGCGACGGCTCCCAAGCCGAGAACTGCAAGAACAATGGCAATCCATAATATGAGCTGATGGCGCTCCGACCACGGGCGCTCATCCGGGCGTTCGGTAAATGCAGCGTTCAAGGTCTCTGCTCCCAGCTGCGCCGCAACCGCATTCTTGTTCTGCTGAAAGAGCTTGGCGTAGTCGTACACCGGCTGATTCAGCTTCTCATCGCCGTAGTAGAGCAACAGCTGCGCCGGCGCCGACGCGTCGAAGTAAACACGGCGTTCCAACTGTTGCAATCGAGCTCCACTGAAATCGAGCGGACGGTCATCGCCGTTGTGCACCATCACTTTGATCGTGCTATGCCCATTTGCGGAAAACATAACGCTCTGCTGCTCGGAATCGATCTTTTGCCCGCCACGCACGATATGGACGCGCTCAATCTCGCCGGAACCAAGCCAACCGTCGTTTACGTCGCGAATCTCGACATCACGACGAAAGTTTTGGGCGGATGGAGCAATCGAAACGGTAACTCGTTCCACCGGCACTTTGTCGGGCAGCGAGAAGGTGAACACCGTATCCTTCCCGGATTGAGACTGCGCCGGTGCCGACTCTAAATTGCGCCAGACCGCTGGATGCTGTTCGGCGGTCTCAGAGACGGCCGAACAGCATCCCGCCGTCTGGCGCAATTTGGAGTCGGCTCCGGCGCAGTCTCAATCCGGGAAGGACACGCTATTCACCTTCTCGCTTCCCAG
>DATEMI010000490.1:0-4825 GCA_035275665.1 Terriglobales bacterium
CGCCCCGGTCAAACCTTCGTCTTTCCGAACCACGGAATAAGAACGGTCATCTGGACTGCGGAAGACCCAATAAATGTTCGAGAGGGCAGTTGCGTTGTCACTGGAGCTTACAGTGGTCGTCTTGATTGCCCCACTCCAGCCAGCATTGCGTTTACGGATACCCGCACCTCTGCACTACCCTGGACGCGATATAACAATGTTCGGATTTTCTACAGATAGCGGTTCCGCAAAAGTCCCGGTTGCGGGGCGAGTGACCGGCAACTCGGACATCAGGCGGAGTCGGGGCAGCTTAGCGGCCAAATGTCCGGATTGCCGACAACTCGGCAGCTTCTCCCATTTCCAGTCAAATGCCGAAAACGTTACGATCGTCCTCGTGAATGGATCCCCGCAGAACGCATTAACCGCCGCTGTCGAGAGGCTTTACGAAGTCTTTGGCGCATATAATGTCCCACGTTCATCGTCATTTTGCAGGCACTGCGTCACCAAGGACGAAGTTGCCGCACTTCGGAACAAGCCGCTGAGAGAACTCCACGAAGGCGACGTCTCTCGTTACTGGTGGAAGGCAATTTCAACGTGGGGAACCGTTGAAGAATTCAAGCATTTTCTCCCACGCCTGCTCGAAATCCTCGTTTTGGAAAAGGTCCGTGACAACCCCGAAATCCTGATGAGAAAGCTGAGGTACGGAGGCTTGAATGAATGGCCTGAGGTGGAAAGGGAGGCAATCAATTCCTTTTGTCGCGCTCTCTGGCAGAGGGCCCTTGTCCATCATCCGCTCCAGGAATCATTCCCATCCTTTGCCCACATCGATGACTGCCTCTGCAGCATTGCCCAGGTAGTAGATGATCTCTCTCCGCTCCTTGATTTCTGGGAACATGACTCTTCCCCAGCTGCGATGCAGCATTTGCTCGATTTTGCTGACGAGAACGCAACTGATATTCGGGAGGCGGGCAAGTTATCCAACACGTTCTGGGATGAGCGTCGGACCCAAATGAGACAGGTCAAGGACTGGTTCGTTTCGCACGATTTCTGCATCGCTTTCGGCGTTGCGAGTCCTACCACAACGCATGAGGAGCTTCGGGCCGATCTAGCTCGCGGCATCGTTAAGCGACGCTCCCAACTGATCGCGGGCGAGTGACCGGCAACTCGGACATTGCGGATGCCGTGGCCCGAAATGTCCGAGTCGCCGACAATACGTCAATTCGAGTACTCACGCACGATCTGCGATCACAAGCGAAGCCGCCGCGCAAAAAATTAGCAGCCCGCAAGGAATTACTAGAAGCCCGAATATGCCATCCAGCGCGGCACCGGTGATGCATAACAACGTGAGGATCAACAGCACCACAGAGGCGACGCGAGCTTTCCAATAGGCAATCAGGAATGCAGGAAAGCATGCGAGCACACAGCACAAGCTTGTGAGGCCACCTATGGCGTGCAGACCTCCCTCCCTAAGAGGATGGGAACGATAGTCAACAATCATCATCGCCACAAATCCGGTGTCCAGAAAAGATGCAACCGTCCCAAAAATGAACAGGAGCGGTACCGTTGCACCCTTGGTTTCTCTCATATGCAGGCCGACCCCGACCTGATAATACGACGGCGATGACGCCGCTCAGAACACATTCCGATGCATCACTGCCGAGTGACCGGCAACTCGGACATGTGTCAGACAAGCAAAAGCCCCGGCCGGAGGCACCGGACCGGGGCTCTTGTCTGCAGAGAGGGGATACGGTGTCCCATGCTGCCAGTCTGGAGTTCCTGTTGGAATAGCACTTTCGTTGCGTCCTGCGCGTTGGGCTTCATCACGGCTGCGGCGGCGGCCCGGTCCAGATTTTGAGATGTCCGAGTTGCCGACTACTCGCCAATTACGAAGAACGTATTCCACTGGAGCGAAACGGGATTATTCTTCGCTTGAAATGGCGATGATGCCCGAGATCGATCGGGATCGCCCGCCGAACCAAATTAGCAGGAGCCACTCTTATCCAGCAGAGGCTGGAGTCGAAGCATGATGGAACGCTGTAACAGGACCGGGTAGAGATGAACGACTACACCCGGTAACAGCATCCAGAGTGCGCCGCTCCACGAATGCCTGCTGAAAAGTGCGAGGGCGGCCATGAGTATGTGGATGGCAAAGCAGATTCCGTGGGAGACAGCGGTGGCTCGCACCGACTGCTCAAGAGCGGATAAGCCGGCCCTTTTGCCCGAGAAGCCCCGCATAGGCCCAAGGACACGCTGATTCCATTGGGAGACATCCAGCAGCCAGCCGAACACGCCGACGCCAAGTATGCGATGGAGAAGGCGCTCTCCCGGAGGCACGTGGAACCATTGGCGAGACACTCGTAACACAATGGCGGGGCCTGGCACCGCCGGTACGAGCGCACATGTTACAAAGGCCACGCTCACCGCGTACCACGGAGTAGTTGCACCCGCAACTTTGGATGCCGGTCCGATCACGAACCAGAGCACAGTTATATATGCGGCGCAGAACAGCAAGTAGGTAAGGCGGAACCAGACGCTCCGAAAGAGGACGTCCATGGGACTTGCCTTCAGTGCCGGTTTGGCGTTCACAAGACTTCCATTGACCACGCCACGCTTCCGCAGGTCTCTTCGTGTCAGGCAATGCTGCCCAATGAACATAACACTTCCGGGCGAGTGACCGGCAACTCGGACATTTACCGGATTCCGGCTCCGGGGAGCAGGCGAAGATCGGGCAAACGGAAGAGTTGCCGACTACTCGCCCGGAATTGCTCGGAATCGGTCAATGGGTGATTGCCCTGTTGACGACAGTCGACCCGTCTGGTCACTCGCGACAGGCCGACTAATCAGGGCCTATGGATCGCGTTGCTGAGCACTCGTCTCTCACGCTCAGCTAGCCACTCTCTGACGGTGAGGATTGCATCTGCGAAGGCCCGAGGCTCTTCCTTGGGAATGTTGTGGCCTGCCTTGATAACACGATGTTCATGCTTACCGACAAACATCCTCGCGTGATCTGCAGTGCCGCCTGGTTTCAGAGGATCGTCTGTTCCGTCCAGCGTGATGGACGGAACAGGGATTGCAGGCCTGGTTGCTAACACAGCTTCGAGCGGTCGGAGTTCCGGATCACCGTCTACAAGTCCGAAGTGGAATCGGTAGCAATGCAGCACGACATCGATAAAATCGGGGTTTTCGAACGATGCCGCGGTCAGGGACAAGGTGGCTTCATCGAAGTTCCAATTCGGCGACCATTCCCGCCAAAGCATATGGGCGATCTCCTTGCGCGACTTGGTCAATGCCACGCGGCCTCGCTCGGTTTGGAAGAGATGCTGATACCACATCGCCTTTTCCAAAGAGGGAGAGAAGCCTTCTCGCTGCCGTTTGATGTCCACAATGTCATAACCGGCATAAGAGACGAGACCGCCGATTTTCTCAGGCCAAAGCGCCGCGGCGACACACGAGGCAAGACCACCCCAATCAAACCCGGCGAGGATCGCTCCCTCGATGCGGAGCGCGTCCAGCGTCTCGATCAGATCCCGCCCGAGCGCAGCCTGCTGCCCGGAACGCATAATCGAAGGCGAAAGGAAGGATGTAGGACCGTAGCCCCGAACGAAAGGACGAATCACCCGAGCCCCTTGCTCTACAAGGAATGGAACGACATCATCAAACGCATGTACGTCGTAGGGGAAACCATGCATAAGAATCGTTGGCCATCCATCGCTGGCGCCCTCTTCAAGATAAGTGACAAGAAGATCGCTGGTCTCTATCTGACGAGTAGTGAGTGACATCGATTCTTCCTTCGCCAACTTAGATGCGCGGGTGGTGGATGGAGAACCAGATTGCCCGTTCCGAAGTCGCCCGCCTCACTGAGGTGAACTCCGCAATGAGAAACGGGCTTCTCGGAAGTGGAGTCGCCTGGCGCATCATCGCCAAGTCACTCACGGACGCGGCGCAATGGCCGAGTGACCGGCAACTCGGACATCATCGCGAGGCTGGGGAATGGCAGGGTCGATGTGCCGGGGTGCCGCCGAAGCTCCAGGCAAGCTACGCGGGATCGGAACGCGTTATCCTGCACCAAGCAATGCTCAAGGTCATCTTCGCTTGCGTACACAACGCCGGACGTTCACAGATGGCAGCGGCGTTCTTCAACCAGTTGGCAGACCCGCAGAAGGCACATGCACTATCAGCAGGAACGGAACCGGGGGAGCGCGTACATCCTGAAGTCCAGGCTGTGATGCGGGAGGTAGGCATCGACCTCAGCGATGCGAAACCCCGGAAGTTCACAGAAGAATTGACGCAAGGTTCCCAACTGCTGATCACAATGGGCTGCGGTGAGCAGTGTCCCCATGTTCCCGGCCTGCGCCGCGACGATTGGCCTCTCAGGGACCCGAAGGGACGGCCCATTGAAGAAGTCCGGGCGATACGCGATGAGGTGAAACGCAGAGTTGAGGCACTGCTCAAACAGGAACAACTTTAACTCACCTTATGCTGGGCGATGACCAGCAACTCGGACAAAACCCGCGACCCTATCCACCGATGCACCCGAAAAATGGGCCAGTCCGCCGACCAGCCCTCATGCTTTGGAATTTGCACCTGAAAGGAGTCCCGAAAGATTGGATGCGGTTCACAGCCGATGATGCGGGGATCATGCGGCTTGCACGTCAGCCTCTCTATCACAGACGAAATTCAGTTCCCACGCGCCGTGGTATTTGTTAGTCCGAACTGAGCGGCTAGCGAACTCCAGAGTGTAGCGTCCGTCAGGAAGCTCTGGCGGCTCTCCAACGATCCGGCACCGCGTGAACAGTCGCCCCGACATGGACTCTTCCTGCCAAGTCTCCAATGTGCAATCTACGAC
>DATEMI010000491.1:0-27603 GCA_035275665.1 Terriglobales bacterium
CTGCCGCTCGGACTGCAAAAGCTGTATAGCGAGTTCAATCGCGGACCGGGATCGATTCCCAGCACAAACGGCAAGGGAAAATCTCAGCCGATTTATGAGCAGGCTGCGGCGATTATCGGTAACGGTTTCACTGAAGATAACGGCTTCAGCACCGGTCTGAGCGCAGACCTGGGCCGCCGCATGGATATGGGATTCACCTATGATCGCAGCGCCCGTCAGAAGCTGGATAGCGTCGAATTCAGTATCGGATTTCGCATCGGACACGCGCCGGCACACTGACACTTTGTGATCTAAATCTGGCGACAATAAAATTGCGGCTCGAGCAATGCTTTCGAGCCGCTTTCGCTTTGAAACGGTTACTGTGAAGTGCAGACTTCTCCCAGATAGTCGCCGCTGGTCGTTCCTTCCACGGGATTGAAATCTCCGCGCAAGCGGATCTGTCCTGTGGCATTTGTCATCGAGCCGGTACCTCCAGCGAACGTGATCAGCGAGGCAAAGCCTCCTTTTCCGGGAGGCAAATCGATGGTTCCTGTGTCGGTACCAAAGAGCTGATCGCCATTCTTCAGCGAAACAATACTGTGACCGGTGAAGAACATGATGGTTGGAAGTTCCGGCTCGCCATTGGGAATAATCTTATCCATCGTGAATCTGTAGGTTCCTTGAACGCCGCCCCAAACGCGTCCGGCGGTGCAAAGCGGGCCGGAGCAGGTATCCGCTGGCTGCACTGTCGCTTCAAAGCTTCCAACCACGGGTTTACATTGCTGCGCAGCATTGGCAACACCTGCGCAACAGATCGCGAGTACTGCGAGAATCGCTGGCCGAAACGAAGTCATAGCTTTCCTCCAGGTCGATGCATTGCACGCTTGGGACCTTCTACTCGGCGGAAGCGAGCGTTTCACTACCCCAGTATTTCGAGTAAGAGTTTAGGTTGAGAAGGCGGTTGTTATCTAACCGTTTGGTTAATCAAAGGCCGACAACTGAACGAAGCTGTTCCTCGAAATTAGTTTTCTGCGGAAACACAGGTTCAAGTTTTCAGCAAAATCAGCAGGTTAAGACCTAGTGATGCATTGGCCCCTTACCTGCAATGTTCTTCAGCGGCAGAGGTTCCCTCGTGAACCGGTTCAAGAAGAGAACTGAGTCGGTCACACCATTCCGCCACGCGGGGAGTCACGACAATGGCGAAAATCATCGAGTTCCATGTTCCGCCCGACCACAAAAACCAGGAGCACTGGGTGCCCCCTCGGCTGCGAGGACGAATCATCGACTTTCAGGCGAGATCCGAATATTTGCAGCGCATGTATGAAGAGCGCCTGCGGGTGGTGTCGACTTTATCGCGCAATGCTGGATAGCCGCTGTCTAATTGCTGATCCCAACCTGATTCAAGACGAAGGCGTAATCGAATGCCGCCTCGTGCAGGCGATCGTAGCGGCCTGAAGCGCCTCCGTGACCGGCTCCCATATTGGTCTTCAGCATGAGTCCGTTATGGTCAGAGCGCGTGGCGCGCATCTTGGCAACATACTTCGCCGGTTCCCAGTACATCACTTGGCTGTCATTGAACGACGTCTTCACCAGAACGTTGGGATAGACCTTGTTCTCGATGTTGTCGTAAGGCGAGTACGCAATCATGTAGTCGAAAGCGGGCTTTTCCTTGGGATTTCCCCATTCCTCGAACTCGGTGACGGTGAGTGGAAGCGACTCATCGAGCATGGTGTTCATCACGTCCACAAACGGAACTTTCGCGATCACGGCCTTGAATAGATCCGGCCGCATATTCGTGACCGCTCCCATCAGAAGGCCACCTGCACTCGCGCCCTCAATAACCAGCTTGTCTTTCGAACCGTAGCCCTTGCTTACCAGGTACTCGGCACAATCGATGAAGTCGGTGAAGGTGTTCTTCTTGCGCATCATGCGACCGTCATCGTGCCAGGTCTTGCCCATCTCGCCGCCGCCGCGTGGATGAGCGATCGCGTAGACGACTCCCCGATCAACGAGGCTGAAGATGTTCGAGTTGAAGCTGATGTCGACTGAGATTCCGTACGAACCGTAGGCATAGAGATACAGGGCGCCGGTGCCGTCGAGCTTCTTCTCTTTGAGATAGACAATTGAAATCGGAATCTTTGTGCCATCCGTTGCCGGAGCAAAAATCTGCTCGACCTGATACCGGGTTGAATCGAAGCCGCCAGGTACTTCCTTCTGCTTGAGCAAGGTCGAGCCGCCCTTTGCCATGTCGTATTCGAAGATCGACTGCGGCGTGACAAAAGATTGGTAGCTGTAGCGGAACTTGTTTGTATCGTACTCTCGGTTGACATACGGCGACGCCAAGTACGCCTGTTCCGGAAAGGGAATCCGATGCGAGTTTCCGGTGGCAAGATCGGTGACAGAGATCTGGGGGAGTCCCTGCTCGCGCTCGTACGTGACGTAATAGTTGCGGAAGAAGTCGGTGTCGTCGAGCATCACGGCAGCGCGATGCGGGATTACCTGCTGCCAGTTCGCGCGCTCCGGAGCGTTCACTGGCGCCTTGACCAGCCTGAAGTTTCGGCCGGTGTCGTTCACGCGAATGTAGAAGAAGTCGCCGTTGTGATCGGGAAAGTACTCGATATCCTGCCGGCGCGGCTCGATCAGCTTCCATTCCGCGCGGGGCTGGTCGGCAGCGATATAGCGCGCCTCGCTGGTGGTGTGACTTCCCGAAATGAGAAACAGATACGCTTTGCTGCGTGTTCTGAAGACTTCAACGCTAAAACGCGCGTCCTTTTCCTCGTAAATCAGGTCGTCTGGCCCGGTAGTCTCAACTGTGTGCCGATATAGCCGGTACTGCCGCTTGGCTGAATCCTCAACGGTGTAAAAGAGCGTTTTGTTGTCGCTGAGCCACGCGACTGAGCCGGTCTTCTCAATATGATCAGAAAGCACCTCGCCCGTCCGTAAATCCTTTACGGCAAGCCTGTACTGGCGGAAGCCAGTGTCGTCGGTTGAGTAAGCGAGCAGGTTGCCGTCGTCGCTCACCTGATACGCAGCGACAGCCATGAAGCTCTTGCCCTTCGCCAGTTCGTTCAAATCGAGAACAACTTGTTCGGGACCCTCCATACTGCCTTTACGACGGCATTGGATCGGGTATTGCTTTCCCGCTTCAGTACGAGAGTAGTAAAAATAGTCGCCATACTTGTAGGGAACCTCGACATCGGTTTCCTTAATGCGGCCAAGCATCTCGTCGTAGAGCTTCTTCTGGAGCGCTTCGGTCGGCTTCATCAGCGCATTCGTATATGCGTTTTCGGCCTCCAGATAGGTCTTCACTTCAGGATTGCTTTTGTCGCGCAGCCAAAAGTAGTTATCCACCAACATGTGTCCATTGATTTCCGTAATCTTCGGAATCTTCGTTGCCAACGGTGGGGTTAGTGCATCCGACGCAGTGTCGGCGGTTTCGAGCGGGAGCGTTGAGTAGGGCACAATTAAGACTACAAGAAGGCGGGTGATCGCGAGGAGCTGCTGCGTTCGGTTTTGACCTTACAGGGTAAGTCGTTGTGTGCGGGCAGTATAGGGCCAATGCTGCGCACCAGTGGGAGTTTTCTTAGTATTGCCCGGCTTGAGTCGGGGCAGCACTGCGAATCTTATCCGATCAGCGTAGCCGCAAAAATGTGCGTCAAGCTTCCGCCGTTCTCCTGAAACGGGGCTATAATTCCCGCAAATGGGGCGATTACTTCTCCGAATGAAGCCCCTTGCGGTCCGACCCGGCCAGAACGCTCCGGGCAACGAATTCGCGAACCAGATCGAACCCGGTCGAGGTGACTATGTCTGGACTATCGCCGATGATCATGTTGCTCATCCTGTGGGGCGGAATCACCCTGGTTTTGGTGGTTCTTCTCATTTACCGCAGCACACTCAGCATGCACGAAGACGATCAGCTCTTCTTGAGCGAAGGCGAGACGCAGCTCGCTCAGGAGCAGCTCGAATTGCAGAGGAGAATGCACAAACTACAACCGATTGTGCGCGCCTGCGGCGCTTTGTCGATCGCGCTGCTGGTGGTGCTGGCAGGATACGGTCTGTACGACATGTACAGAAGCTTCTGAGCCTCTGACCAACAAAACTCATCCAAGAACTGCTTCGGGAGTAGTACGCCCACTTCAATTACTTGTGGCTGCCGAACGCGGACTGCAGTTGTCGCTGAAAAAGAGACTACAGCTCTCCTCAATCGTCTGCTGCTGAATCCGCGTGGCAACGGGAGATGCGCTCTACCTTTCTTACTTAGCAGTATCTGCGCATCCTGAATACCCGGAGGAGAGGTTTATGCAACGAATTCTTACGCTACTCGCGGCCTGTCTCGTGAGCGCCGCGATGGCATTTGGACAGGCGACAGCAACCGACCAGGCGTCCGCGAGCGGAACTCAGTCGAATAGCAACACGGTGAACGCGACGCCGAACAGCAACGACACCTCGCCGTCGGCACAACGCGGAGCTGCAGGCAGGACGGCATCAAGGCCAAACCAGGCGCTGCCTGGTAATTCGAATCCCGCGAACGCCGCGGCCAAAGAGGGCGGCGCCAACGGGCAGGCGGTAAATCCAAATCAGAACGCCAGCCCAGCGGTCGGCAATCCCGGCGATAACAGCGACAACAATGGAATGGCGAAAGACGATACCGGCAACAATCCGGCGAAGGGCCGCTCGAACACGATTACCAATCCGGGAACCTCGGGCACAACGCAATGGTTCTGGATCGCTCTGGGAATCATCATCGGACTCTTTTTGATCGGTATCCTTGTGAGCCGCACGCGTGTGCGCGGCAACATTGACCAAACGGATCCCGCGCTTCGAGCCACCGATACTCACATTCGCGATGAGCAGAAGCGGGATGAGCGTATCCGTAGAGTTGGATAAGCGCGCTAAACAGTTACCACCGCAAGCGGGAGGCAGATTTCAATCTGAAATCCTCCTCCTTTCAGGTTGCCGGCTCGGATCTTGCCATTGTGGAGCTTGATCGATCGCTCCGCGATGGCGAGGCCCAGACCGACGCCGCCTGTTCTGCGCTCACGCGAAGTGTCGACGCGATAAAAAGGCTTGAACAGATTATCGAGCTCCGATTCGGGAACTCCGGGGCCGTGGTCCTGCACGAGTATCCTTACGTCGCTACTCTCGCATTTCGTACTGATTCTTACCGAGGTTCCCGGCTCGGTATAGCGAATCGCATTCCGCACGACGTTCTCGAACGCGCTGCGCAGCAGTTCCTGATTGCCTTCGACCGCGCATTCCTGCATGCGCTCGAGCGCAATGGAGCATCCTCGCGACTGAGCTTCGATCTCGACATCCGCCGCAATCTCGGCCAACAGATCGGGAAGCTGAACCATGCTCGTCTGTGGCATCGATTCACCAGCCTCAAGACGCGACAATGTCAGTAGCATTCCCACCAGACCACTCAGCCGCTCAGCCTCGCGTTCGATCCGGTCCAAAGTGGGAGACAGATCGTTGTGAGTTTCGCCGCGCGCAAGATCAAGGGCCAGCTTGAGACGCGTGAGCGGCGACCGCAGCTCATGCGAGACGTCGCTGATCAGCCGCTGCTGCGCCCCGATGAGCAGCTCGAGACGTTCAGCCATGTAGTCGAAGTCTTTGACCAGCTGCCCAACTTCGTCGAGTTGAGCGGATCCTTTGCCGGCTCGCGCCTTGAGGTTGCCGGCGGCGATCCGTTGTGCCGCGGTGCGAAGGCGCGTAATTGGGCGAGTGAGATAACGCGCAAGCAGAGCGCAAATCAGACCGGAAATGATGATGGCCAGCGTGAGACGTTTCAAAATGGGACCACGCCCGAGCGGCGGCTCGATGCGACGCAGTTCAAAAACTGCGAAGTAGCTGGCCGATTTGCCGTCCAGCAGTCCGGTGACGCCGAAACGCTGCTTGTCGACCGTCCTGAAGTCTACCGTGCTTGGCTGAGGAAAGGGCGCAAGATTCATCTTGCGGTGCCGTGAATCGCAGAGTACTTCGCCACTTGCGTTGAGCAGATCGAGAGGCATGCGCCCGGGCTCGACCGAGCGCTGCCCCGCCAGCAGCGCGGGACATCCGCCGCCCTCGTATGCGTGAATTAGCAGTTCGGCGTTGGAAAGAATCGCAGGGCTGAGGCCCCGATGGATAGCGGAGCGAAGCTGGTCTTCAGTCGGACGCTGTGTGGTCGCAATGAATACTCCAAAGATCAGCACCGTGCAGAGCCAGAACGAAGCGAAGATCTTGAAAAAGAGGCTGCGCATATTATCGGAGCTGCTTCTCCTTTACCTGAACTCTGGCCATGGAAACATACATATACCCGGTATTGCGAATAGTTTTGATACGCTCGCGGCCGTTCGGCAAATTCCCAAGCTTCTTGCGCAGCTTGCTGATATGTACATCAATGCTACGGTCGAAGGGGCTGAGTTCGCGTCCCAAAACCGTCGAAGCAATATCATCGCGGCTCACCACGTTGCCGGCGGACCTCAACAGCATTTCGAGCAAATTGAATTCAACTGTAGTTACCTCGAGAACCTTGCCATTCAAGGTGATCGTGCGCGTTCCGGGATCGAGTTCCACGTCGCCGACGTTGACCGGATGCTTCGGTGAATTGGTAGTGCGAGCGTTGCGGCGTCCAATCGCCCGAATACGCGCCAGGAGTTCGCGAGCGTTGAAGGGCTTGGGCAAATAGTCGTCTGCGCCTATTTCCAAACCGACAATGCGGTCAAGCTCATCTCCGCGCGCAGTCAATAGCAGGACCGGAACCTCAGATGTGGTTCGCAATTCTCGCAGCAAGTCGAAGCCATTCATTCCGGGAAGCATGACATCGAGCACGATCAGGTCGTAGCTGCCAGCACGCGCTCGTTCCAGGCCGCGTGTGCCGTGTTGCACGCTCTCCACTTCAAATGCTTCTTTGCGGAGGTATTCCGACAACATTTCACACAGCTCAGCGTCGTCGTCGATGATGAGAATCTTTTCCAGCATGTTGGCCTGTGAGAATTGTGTCATGTTTCTTTTTGGCAGCCGGAAGAGTTTACCTTTCTTTACATCGAAGTGGCACGTTTTAAGCTTCATTCCCGCAGAAAAGGCGTCTTATAGACAGCACGGAAGCGGCATCCACAATGCCGACTCCGGCTGGGCAATGTCGAGGATGAGCTCTAACGCTTCATAGTGTCTCTCCTGGTCGTCCTCGGCGACGTGAGCGGAGATGAATGCCTGATCATCTCCGCTCGTTTTATCAACCCTGCGACGGAGGTGCCAGTTGCATTCTGGCATTTGGGAACGACTCGCCGACGCCCTGTTCTGGCTTCAACTATGTTGGGTAATCGCCGGCTTTCTGCTGATGATTTACCTCGCTGTGAAAGTGATGCCCCCTTCGGAGGATCCGAAAAGTTCCCAAATTGGGCAACGCGTTCACGATTCTTCCAAACCGGAGCTTGTGGTATTGGGCGGGTATCGTTTCGAAGTTACACAAGACCCCTCGACCACACGTCCCAAGGTCATCGAGCTTTATCCCGATCGCCTCGACCGCCCTCGTCGCATCAGGTAATCTCGCCTAAGCGCGCAACATTCCCCGCCAAGGATGTGTCTCAGTGGTAAATGCCGTATGCGCTGCGAACAGCGCCGAATCGCGCTATTCTGATCGAGTTCGGAGGTTATGTGAGAAAACTTGCATTGCTGTTCCTGTCCTCATGCTTTGCTCTTGCCGTTTCCGCCCACGCGCAACAATTCGATGCTCAGTTCGGAATTAGCGGCATTCATTCCCAGTCGGCAACGAATTTTGACATCACCAACGTGAACAACGCCGCGCAATCCCTGAGCGGAGGCGTGTATCCCAGTTTTGCAGCCGATTTCACCCTCCTTCATAACCTTGGCGTGGGCGGTGAAGTCTCGTGGAGGGCTTCAAAAAGCCTGTATCAGGGCTTCATAGACTATCGTCCGATTTTTTGGGATATCAATGCAGTGTATGTAAAGAAAGTCACGCGCGTAGGTTTTGCTTTGATGGGAGGAATCGGAGCTGAGAGCACTCGCTTCTATCAGGACACCTGCGTGAGCATCAATCCGACTACCGGCGGATGCCAGAATTTCATCAGCAGCAATCACTTTCTCACGCACCTTGGCGGCGCGCTGCGTCTGTACCCGACCCATTCGGTCTACATCGCTCCCGAAATCCATTATTACTACGTCAAAAACAACCTCGAATTCACATCTCCCAATGTGGTCCGCTACAGCTTGAATATTGGGTACACATTCGGGAAGTAGATCTGCGTACAAACGAAGAACAGAACCGCCACCGGTAGGCGGTGGGCCGGAGCTGGCCGGATGGCCAGTTCCGGACTCACTCATGCGGTCCAGTCTGGAGAAACGCAGCCGCAAAACACGCCGCTGTCCCACCGGCTGCTGCCGGCGGTTCTGTCCTGCGGCGCCGCAGACGACGAAGCTCTTCAGGCGTTAGCACTAAATCGAACAAAATTTCTCGCTCCCGGAATGGAACCTTACAACATTTTTTCGCGTATTCACTAACGACAGCGGCCCCAGGCCGTCTATAGATGCGAGAGGAGATACCGAAAATGTTCGACGCAAAGTACAACTCTTTGATCGACAACACGCTGTTCCGGATTGGGATCAATTGCGCGCTCTTCCTGGTATGGGTCGGCGTTGCATACGGAACACTGGCAGCGCGGTAGGTTTGTAACGTAGCAACAAGGTAGTAGTTGGGCTTCAGCAGTACACACTTACTACCGCTTTCATAACCGGTCTCAGTCGGCTTCTGACGGGATCGGAGGCGGCTAAACGGCCGCCAGTTTTTGGACGCCCTGGTGTCCTGATAATGGTGTCGTGACGAAACGTCAGGCGAAGGCAGGGCGTCTCCGCGGACTAGGCCTTGGTCGCGAACTCGGCCTTGTTCTCGGCGGATGAAGCGGCAGAAGCGGCGCCGTAGCGAGCTTCAACGTACTCATCCAGAATGCGGATGAACTCCTTCACGATGTGATCGCCGCGCAGCGTGGTCATCAATCTTCCATCGACAAAAACTGGCGCTTTGGGTTCTTCGAACGTTCCCGGCAATGAAATGCCAATGTTGGCGTGCTTTGATTCACCCGGCCCGTTTACAACGCAGCCCATCACGGCGAGCTTCATCTCTTCGACACCGGGATACCTCTGCTTCCATGCAGGCATGCTGGTGCGCAGATAACTCTGGATCTGCTCAGCCATTTCCTGGAAGAAGGTCGAAGTAGTACGTCCGCATCCTGGACATGCGGTCACCTGCGGAGCAAAGCTGCGAATTCCAAGCGACTGCAGAATCTGCTGCGCCACGAGCACTTCTTCTGTGCGATCTCCGCCTGGAGCGGGAGTCAGCGAGACACGAATCGTGTCACCGATACCCTGCATGAGAAGCGGAGCCAGCGCCGCAGAGCTTGCCACGATGCCCTTCATTCCCATTCCGGCTTCAGTCAACCCGAGATGCAGCGCGTACGAACAGCGCGATGCCAGACTGCGATAGACGTCAAGCAGATCCTGTACGCCGCTGACCTTCGCGCTGATGATGATTTGATCTGACCGCAGCCCATATTTCTCGGCCATGGCCGCTGAATTCAGTGCACTCACGACCATCGCTTCCATGGTCACATCGCGCGCATCGAGCGGATCAGGACGGCGCGAGTTCTCGTCCATCATGCGCGTAAGCAACTGCTGGTCGAGCGATCCCCAGTTCACTCCGATGCGCACCGGCTTTTGGTTCTCGACTGCGACTTCGATCATCGTGCGAAAGTTTTCGTCATCTTTCTTACCGATGCTGACATTGCCGGGATTAATGCGGTACTTCGCTAGACTGCGCGCGCAGGCAGGATATTTTTTCAGCAGAAGGTGGCCGTTGTAGTGAAAATCTCCGATTACAGGAACGTGAACGCCGATGCTCTCGAGACCTTCAACGATATGCGGCACAGCCTGGGCCGCAGCGTCGTTGTTCACGGTCACGCGGACCAATTCGGAACCGGCGCGAGCCAGGGCGGCGACTTGTTTGATGGTGCCCTGAACGTCGGCGGTATCGGTGTTGGTCATCGATTGCACGACGACGGGAGCATCCCCGCCCACGTGCACGTTGCCGATCAGAACCGCCGGAGTCTTCCTGCGTTGAATCTGTGACATGGAAACTTAAGTTTAGCAAACCCGCGCTTGAAGGGGCTCGGGCCAACTCGGCGATTTGGCAGCAGTGAACCTCTAGTTCACTGCTGCTTCTCTGGATCGCCGATCAAGAAAGAAGCGAGTTCGCCCTTAAGTTAACCTATTTTGCGCCGTGTCTGTTCGCTCTCACGATCTACGTTCACATCGCCCTGGCGGTCGATCTTCAGCTCTTCGTGCTTTACGTCCCCGCCAACACGCTGCGTCCGCTGCACCTGACGCTTGCCCACGTTCACTTCTTCGCGCACGACAGGCTGCTTCTCGACACGCAGCCGCTCTTCTTCGAGGTTCACAGTAACTTCCTTGCCCGGCTCGAAACTTCCCGTTCGCGCTTGTTGACCGCTCACCGGATGGCGCTCGATGACCACTTCTTCCCGAGTGACAGGCACCTCGACCTGTTGGTGTTCAGTTACCACGTTTTTCTTCAGAGTCACAGAGCCGCGATGTACACGATCTTTATGTACGCGCAACATTTCGCCCAGCAACTGAATATTCTGAGTGCCCTGATCGCCGCGAACAGCGCCGGCGCTGGTCTGCATGGCCGCGCCTTTGGAAATGTCTTCAGCCCCGAGATCGTGAAGAATGCTATCGGCTTCTCGCGACCGAGCTCCCGCATTTACGGTCACGAGAATGCCGCCGCGATACAGCGAATTGCGATAGAAATTTGCATCGGCATCACGCAGTCCCATGTGCTCGAGCACATCAAGATCGTTGCCGCTGTCGTACTCCTGGCGCTCGTCTGCTGAGAACAGGGAACGGATCTTCTGGCTGACTCCGCTGCGCGTGTCTGCTTTTCCATCTGACGCGATCGCTACTCCAATGTCCTTTTTGGAAAATCCCGCAGCCGTAAGAGCGTCGATGGCGCGCTCTGCCTGAGGTTCGCTGCGAAACAAACCGGCGGCCGTGCTGCCGGAGAGAATATTTGATTGCTGGTTCGACGTGTTTACTTCACGAGCCATACGAAAACAACTCCTTTGCATGTAGTTTGAGTGTTGACGGCCAGAGTTTGAGCTTTTGCTGAATAGTCGATGTGATGCGGGCCTTCTCAACGCCTATGCCCCGCCTTTACCATCTTTCGCGAGTTCAACCGCGAATGAGAGACAGACCGCGCGTCTTGTATTCGTTGCATCTCATCAGCTACGCACGCAAACTCACACCTCACACAAAGGAGTCGCTATGAGTGGCGACGATCTTCGCGCACACATCCTGCACACGTTTGAGGCAATTGTTTCGACCCTGAAACACTGGTTCGAGGCAATCTCCTCGCGCTTCTCACATCACGAGCACGATCGCGAGTACATTCGCACTGTTCCTGGTTCAACCGTTGTAAGCGAAACCGATCAGCAGCACGTCATCGATCTTTTCGGCGAGAGCATTCACGTGGACAAGGAGCGCGAAGAACAAGGCGAGCTTCTGATCAGAAAAGAAGTGATTACGGAAACCCAGATGATCGCTGTTCCAGTCACGCGCGAGGAACTCGTTGTTGAACGCCGATCGAAAGACGGAAGGACGCTTGAAGTTCTTCGAGGCAAGCAGGCCATCAGAATTCCTGTGAGTGAAGAGCGAGTGATCGTCAGCAAGCAGATAGTGCTGAATGAGCAGGTGAAAGTTTCACGGCGTCGCATCGACGAGAAGAGGGTCGTTTCAGTGCCGGTGAAGCACGAAGAAGTAAGTGTTCGGCGGGAGGGGGATGCGCCCATCAACAAAGAAGCAGCGTAGAAAATCATCCGGGAGTTGCAAGAGTCGTAGCGTCTAAGAGAAGCAGATTAGTGGCACGGCGTCGACCTCAGCGGTATTACTCGCGTTGTTTTTTCAGATGCTCTCAATCATCTGTCAAATTGAAATGCGCTTCCCGGGCTCTTGGCCCATGTACATAAACTTTTCGGCGAGAGCCACGCCACAGCATTTCAGACTGAAATATCGCGCGAGATCCTTCGGCCAAAAGAGGGCCTTCAGGATGACAGGCCTTTACCCGGTGTTCTGTCGAACTGAAGCCCTAATCCTACCTTCTTGCTGGTTGAGATCGTGCCGCCCGAGCCAACCGTAACTGCACGCCCACCAGATACGACCGCCCAGGCATGCGCACGCCTTGAATCTCTTCATAGCCGGTGTTCGACAAGTTGCTGATCTGCGCGTACGGCTGCGCCCAATGAAAATCGCGCGTGAGCGCCATCTCGACCAGCGGATACGGATCGGTTCGGTAGCGATGTGTCATGCCCGCGCGCAGGCGAAAACTGATTGCATGCGGCATTGATCCCAGCCAATTCCCTGTCACCTGATTGATGGGGTAATTGAATACGTACTGCGATTGCAGCCCGGCGAGATTTTGCTGTGCTCCGTACAAACCGGTATACGCCAGAGCGAGAGACTGCGAGTCCGCCAATCGCGCGCGAATCATGCCTTCAAATCCGGTGAAATTGATGTCCTGAATATTGACAGCCTGCCAGACAGACGCTGTATTGGCTCGCACGTAGTCGATCACATCATGCTCACGGCGTTGAAATAGCGTCGCGCTGCCTGCCCAACGTGAACCAGAGGTCCATTCCACTCCGCCTTCGAATCCCACCGCTGTTTCGGGGCGCAGGTTCGGATTTCCTAAGTTTGCTGGATCGTGATAGTACAGATCGGTGTAAGACGGTAAACGGAACGCTCGGCTGATCGAGCCCTTCAGTCTCAAATTGGAACTGATGGCAAAACCAGTCGCGAGTTCAGGCGTGAACTGCGTAAGCGATCCGCTGAAGAATTCTTCACGCACACCACCGGAAACCGACCAGCGGCGCAACGCACGTGCATCGAAGTCCACGTAGCCTGCGCCGCGAGTGCGCGAATGATTTCCCAGATTGTTGCTGTTAATCGCATCTTCGAATATCTCGGTGCCATAATACAGCCGATCGTTTTCGTTGATTTTGTAGCGCGCGCGAATAGCTCCTTGCCAGCTCTGAGTGATGTGATTGTTCTCGTACACCTCGGGATGATCGCGCAAGAGGATGAATTCATCGGTGTGTCGGCGATATGAAAACACAAGTTGCGTAGACGACGCGATCTGCTGCGACGCCGCTAGAAACCATCCCTTCGTGCGCTCCCATGAGTTGAAGTTTCCGTAGAACTGATTGGCGCCGAATGGCCGGTCGCTCAATCCGAGCAAAAGATCGCCATTCCCTAATGCCGATTTAAATCGAGATTCCGAAGAAGCAGCGAAGTTGCGGTAGTCGCGATCTGGCATAAAACCGGAAGAGAGATCGCGTGTAAAGGCAAGCTGCTCGGACCAGTCGCTGCCAAGGAGCGCCGCCGATCCATTCTGGGAATTGCTGCCGTAATTTCCTGCTGCCGCGCCGACGCGCACCTCGCTCCGGATTGGCGGAGCGGTAATGAAGTTCACTGCCCCGCCAACCGCATCGGCTCCGTATAGTGTCGATCCGCTGCCATGGAGCACTTCGATTTTTTCGACTGATTCAAACGGAATTGGGAGGTCCAGATTATGGTGTCCGGATTGGGCATCGTTCACGCGAATGCCGTCAACGAGCACCAACGTTTGGCCGAACGAGCTGCCGCGAATGGAAAGGTCCGCCTGCGTTCCCGGCGCACGCTGCTGCAGATCGATGGAAGGATCCAAACGGAGAGCATCCGCCCAATTGCGGAAGAGCAGCGGCGATTCGCCCGTGTCAATTACATCTACTGTGCGGTCGGACGCTTGGAGCGGGGCAGGCTCGTAGGTTCCGGTGACGATAACCGTTTCCTGCTGCGCCTGAGGCTTCGGGGCTGGGTTACTGTTTTGCTGTGCGAAGGCTGTGCCTGCACAAACGGCGAGAGCAAACAACGTTGTTCTTGCTTTCACGCTGATGGACTTTCATGAATGCGGCCAATGCCGCTTTACTAATTCTCTTTAGGTCTGTCATCCTGAGTCCGCTTTCGGCGGACGAAGGATCTCCGGGAATCTCGCAAACTGAAATGCACTCACCAGGCTCCTTGGCCCATCACGTGAGCTTTTCCGGCGAGAGCCAGGACAGAGCGATTAAGGAGGAAACATCGCGGGAGATCCTTCGTCCGCTTTAGGCGGACTCAGGATGACAGTGGGTCAGGTATGAAAGCGCCAAGCGTTGTCATGCCGTTTTCACTATCGACAGCGACTTCAATCCGTTAAGCCGCCCCAGTCGCCGCCGGCACCTGCACGCCTGCCGCCTCGTTTCCGATCACCTGGGCTGCGAAGCGCTCCATCTCTTCGTATTGCGGGCTGAACTGCAGGAGCAACAGATCGACTCCGGCATCCTCAAATTCGGCAACGCGTTCGCGGAGCTGCTCCGGCGTGCCTACCAGACCCGAACGTAATCCGCGATTCGAGACCGAGTAGTCTTCGAGCGAGACGCGCTGCTCCAATTGGGTATTCGCTAACCATTGCTGATAGTTGCCATAGCCTGCCGCGCTCTGCTTTACATCGGTAATGCGAGCAAGCTCGCGCTGCGCTTCGGCTTCGCTGTCACGAACGATGGCGTAGCCGGCAACGCCGTACTTCATTGGACCGAGCCCAAACTCGTCGCGGCGCTGTGCCAGATCTTTCACTTTCTCGCGAATACGCTCCGGCGGATCGCCGTGCATGACGTAGGCATCGCATTTGGAAGCGATCAGGTTCTTTGCCGCTTCAGATTCTCCGCCGGCATAGATCGTCGGGCGAGGTTTGGCGATCGGCTTGGGCTGCACGACCGTGTCCTGCACGGAATAATATTTCCCGGAATAGGAAAAATGATCCTGCTTCCATGCGGTATCGACGATGTCAAGCCACTCCGACGTGCGGGCGTAGCGGTCATCGTGCTGCTCAAAGTGCACGCCGAATTTGCGGGCTTCCTCCGCCCACCAGGACGAAACAACATTGAGAGAAACACGTCCGTTGCTGATTTGATCTATGTTCGCGGCCTGCTTGGCCAGCAGTGCCGGCAGATGGAATGTTGGGCGGACCGCGACCATAAGCTCCAGTGCGTTAGTTACAGCAGCGAGCGCAGCCGCAGTGGACCAGGCATCGAGCGCCGGAGCGTCGACGCCCTTAATGTCGTTGAGATTGAGTTCGGCGATCAGCGTGAGGCTGTAGCCGATCTGCTCGCTGCGTCGCGCCAGACGGCTCACATATTCCCATGTGGGCTGCATGCCTTCGTTCTCCACGTTGCGCAGCCATCCGCCAAACACCGGAAGCCAATATCCGTATCGCATTACGCTGCTGCCTCCTTCTTGAGCGATTCCTGCGCCTCGTGTTCGAGGTAATCGACGAGTTTCACGAACGGATCGAATCCAATGACGCGCGGACCGTCGGAAACGAAATTCGAGAGCGCGTTCACGTCATAGTAGTAACGCTGGCCGTCGCGATCGTCGATGACATACTCGATGCCGCCCACATCGATGCCTGCGGCCTGCATGATGCGCTCCACATCTTCAATCACCTGCGGCGGCGGCGCGAAACCTTCCACCCGCAGTCCCGCTTTGGGAGCCTCGACAGCGCAGGTCGCGAGATTCAGTTCAACGCCGGTGGTGGTCTTGCAAATGTCGGCCGGACAAAGATCGAAGGTCTCGCCGGTGATATACACGTTGATCGCGTACAGATATTTACCGCCGACTACTTCCACGCGCGTGATGTGACCGTCGCGTGCGGGAACGAATTCCTGGATGAGAGCCGTGCTGTCGAGCCCGAGAGAGAGCTGCCCGTTTCGCGCTGCCTGTGTCAGAGCTTCAGGTGTATCGAATCGCACGATGCCTTTTCCGCTGCCTCCGACATTGGGTTTCAAGATTACCGGGAAACGAAATCCCTCGGCTGCGGCCGGAGCTTCTTCCGCGTGATTGATGACACGCGCACGCGGATACGGCAGTCCGAGCGAGTGCAGCAGTGAAAGCTGCGAGGCCTTCGAAATCTCATAGCGAAAGCCGCGAGAGCCGTTGATAACACGCGTGCCCAGACGCTCCAGATGTTCGAGGTAACTGACGGTGTAATGGATTGCGTGTCCGTGTCCGCGCGTATACGCCGATGGACTCATGCGGTTGAACACCAGCGAGTAACTGCGATTGCCATTCGGCTGAATATCGAAATGATGGTGAGTGGCATCAACGCGCTCGTACGGCGTCCCGCGGCGGTCCAATTCGGCAAAGAGCCGATCAAACCAGTGTGGATGTTCGTAGTAAATGGCGATTGGGCGTTTTAAGGCAGTCATTCCATCCTCAAATGCGAGTCCTGCAACCCAGGTAAAGCTATAGACGCGCAGATCATACAAAACTCAAAACCAGTGTGTCCTCATCCTTGCCAGGTGGGACGGTCCGGCTTAATCGGACCAAAAAAGATCAAAGCCGCTCATGTTTAAGCGGCTCTTTCACCTGTTTCAATCTTAATCTTAACCACCGATCAGTGCCGCTAATCTCAATAGGCAAGCACCCGGCTGGGGTGACAACCAACACTCAGTGCGACATGGACGGAGCGATCTCGGCGAGTCCCGCAAACGAAATACCCGCAGCCTCTCTCCCAACGAAAAGGCCTCTCTCGCGAGAGGCCTTTTAGTTTGAGGTCACGATGTGCGACCTGGTGCGTTGTGAGATCGATGTTCGTCGGATGCGACTTGTGGATCAAACCACGGTTAGTCGTGATCTCCGTTGTCGTCCTGATCGTCTGCTTGTTGTTGATCCTGAGCCGGCAAGGACTTCAGGTACTCGACTAGATCACTCTTGTCCTGGTCGTTGAGGTTCAGGTGGAAGCACGTGTTGTAGTGATTAACGACATCCGTCAGCGTGGCAAAGCGGCCATCGTGGAAGTAGCCGGTGTTGGCCATTGGGCCCAAATCAAACGCGCCTTTTGTGTGGGTCCAGAGGCCGTTCAGAGGTGACGTGCGATAGCCATTGTCGGGCGCGCGCTTCGCCTGGAAATCGTCGAGGCAGATCAGGCCCGGTGTGTTGGCGGTGCCATTATGCAGGTTCCAGCCGGATTCGGTGAAGGTTGGCGGAACGTGGCAGCCAGCGCAGCCTTTGGTGGTAAAGACTTGCTCTCCACGCTTCGCGGCCGCCGCATCGAAGCTTCCCTCAGGAGGCGCCGGAGCGGCAATCGAAAGCTGATAAGCCTGTAGCGCCGCCAATTTGGGAGTGATCAAATCAGCCTGTCCAGGAGGCGGCGCAACATTGTCGAAGTGATTGGCGGCGGCGACGGGAAACTTTGTTGCGTCCCGCAACCGCGAATCCTTGAAATGACCAATGCCGTGCATCTCCAGATTCGCGACAAACGCGTTCCAATGTGGGATCGATCCCCAGCCAGTCCAAGTGTGCAGATTCACTCCTGCGAGGCCGAATGCCGGCGGAATCAGCGTGGCGGCGGAGACGTTCGTGCCGGTCACGACTCCGTTCGACATCTGTTGCGGATTGAAAGCCTTGCCATCCAGGAATAGCTCCGCATCGAATTTGCCCGGTCCCCAACTATTGAGTACCGCTCTGACCGTGTCCACGGTCACACCTGGAGGAGGCAGACCTTTATTGAGGAGATCGGCGACGGGCTGAAGATTGGGTGACAATGCAACGATTGCGCCCACATTAAGATCGCGGTTGGCCCAGCCGTCAAGACGCTGGCCGATGCCGGGTGCAAATGAGTTATCGACAGTGGAATGGCAGAGGGCGCATTGAATGCCTACGGCCTGCAGGCTGCCATCGCTATTAAAGAAACCTTTAACGCCCACGACAGCATTCAGCTTCAGCAAGGCTAACGTCGTCGCCGGGTCATCAAGATTGACTTGCCCTCTTTTAAGTGCATCAACTACGTTTTCAGGAAGCGCGGCCGAATCGACTTTCAGCCCTACTGCGAGTGCCGTTCTGGGACTTACTCCCGGACCAACTCCGCCGAACTTACTGCCCTCGATCGCCTTATGCAGCCCTAAAACACCGCCCCAAAACGCTTCATCTCCAAACGTATCGAAACGAAAGATCTGTTCCCCCTGCCTGACGAGATGACGTGCATTGTCTCCGGCTTGATGACGACTATCCGCCATGGCCAGCAGCACAAGGCACGAGGCCAGTAGTACCGCAACCGCGGCCCAACGTGCTCTCATGACCAGCTCCTTTCTTTTTCTTTTGTGGATTGATTTCTTGGTGTAGTGGAGCAGCTCACGTCTGGGATTCAGGCGCATCTGGAGGAGGCTCAGTCGCGAATGTGCGCGCCTGGCAGCCTCTACAACGACGAACTCGCGCGTAAAGCTCCCGCATATGACCCCGATCAGGAGACGTATCGCTCCAACTCACAGAGTCAGGAATATGCGCTGGAGTTACACACGAGATGTAAATGGTTTGTCACGTCGCTGTAAAAAGTCTGTCTCGTATGCAGCTGCTGAAGAAAACATGGGACAGCAAACCACTCAAGGGACAGACCGGCCCGCATTTCCTGAATCGGGACTCACATTGAAGAGGCATCTCAGAAGAGGCATCTCACAACTGATCAGGTCGGAACCCGGCCTACAGAGCGGCCTCTCTAGCGGCAGATCAGCAGCAGGTTCTTTGGTCCATCTTGTCCCATTCGCGTGACATTATTTTTGCCTGCGCGTGACAAGCTCTTGACATTCTGCGAGTGACCGTTGCGCGACTCTTTTCTATGGTGCGGTGGAATATCTCAAATCCCTCTGGCCAGCCGATACTCCACTGTTCGTGAGTTGCAGGTAAACCATCAAAATCGCCAATCTCCTGAGACGCGCGTCTATTAACAGCCGCGCGCTATCAAACCTCAAGCACTCTGCAAACAAATCTGGAGGAACAAAAATGATCAGGTTACATTTGCAGCGACATCGGCAACTATCCAGCATCCCTGGCGCGATGATGCTCGCGCTGGCTGTGCTGGTTATGTTCGACACAAATGTCACATGGGCCCAGTTAGCGCCAAACCAAACCAATGGCTTTGGCAATAATCGAGTAGTGACCTTTACCTATCTTCAGAACTTTGATTGCGTTGATCAGCCCACCCAGGATCTGGACTTCAACAAAGTCAAGGCTCAGTCCGATCCGAATGAAATGCAGACTCCGATCTGCCAGGCAGTTACTGAGCCGACACAGGATCCAGCAGGCGGCAACATCAAGCACACAGCCCACCTCTATGTGTTTCTTCCGATGTTCTCAGTGAATAACGATCAGAATCCGAACGACGCTATGCCGTGTCCGAATGGAGGCCGCCAGGGTGAGCTGTGTGGTCCCGCTTTAGGAGCGGCTCTGATCAAAGCATTCGGTTTCGTGCCGGAGGCGTGGAAGACACACCCACTTGTCGCGACACAGTGCCCAGATCCCAACAATCCTGTACCGGGCACGTGCACGATGCATGCTTCTTCCGTTGACCTCTCGGTAACTTTGGCTGCGCTTGGGAAAGCAGCAAATCCGCCGACAGGAAATATCTTCGTTCCCACACCCAACCACGACCATGTTGTAGATGATTCCCGAACCAACACTGGAGCAATCTGGTGGGAAGTTAGGCCAGTGCTGATCATGAACGAGAGCGACTGGCCCGCGGCAGACGGCAGCAGTGGCATCACCTCGTCAAAGGCCATGGATGATGCGGAAGCAGCCGGTCGGGCCGTTGAGGTCGGGTCGAACTTCTTCCTCTTTTTTAGTTCACAGTTCAGCTCAACAATGGCACACGCTGGACATATGCATCAGTTCGCACCTCAACCACAAATAGCCAAGTCCAAGTCTGAAGCAATCGGGCTCCATGGTTCAGAGCAGGATCAACGAGAGTTTCAGACAGATCGTCGCTGAACTAGGAGATTCCCGTTATAACGCGTGTAGAACCTGTAAGCTTTGGCGTTATTTGGAGGCCGCTGTAACTGCGGCCTCTTATGTTTGCTGAAGGTAGGCCCAAATTGCTGCTTCATCCAGCGAAATGGCAGATTCGAAGACGCACAAGTGATGGTCCTTCGATGTCGCGAGGAAGTCGGTTTCGCTGAGTTGCGCAACTCGAGCCTATTGCCGAGTGCTGACTATCCGCGCTCTGGTTTTGCTGTTGCCCTGGCCGATGGCGGACAGCTGATAGCCGGTAGCCGGTTTTATTACGCTCGACCCGTCTTTCCCCAGGGGAGCTTTTGCACAGCTTTTAGAAAATCGTGCGCGCGCTTCGATTCGCGTGCGAAGACATTGCGTTCCAGTAATTCAGGTTTGCCGCACTGGCGCAATTCCATAATGGGAACATTGCCGCATTGACGTGATTTTGCCCACACGCGACGCTTATTCGACGGTGTGACCGAATAGCCAACCACAATGAGCTCAACACCGTCGCTGCAGGCTGGCTCTACTGCGCTGTCATCCGTGGCCGCGATGACTGTGAACCCTGCGCCTTCAAGAACTTTTTTCCGAATTTCCGCAAGCTTCGGATTGCGCGAAACCACCAGAACCTTTCCTTTGTTCTGACACATAAGGGAGATTGGATGCCGCCTTCCAAGCCGCAGATATCGTGCGGCACAGCCAGAGCTGCTGATTTGAGGCAGATTGTGCGAAAAAACGAACTCAGCGAGAGCTAAGTGCCGAAGGCACAGTGAATCGCACGCAAGCAACCAGCAATCGTGCGCACGCAAGCTGCAATCGTGAGCAAGCTGTGCGGATGCGTCAACTGGTTCGGCAGCAGGAAGGTATTCATCGAGCAATTCAACGAGGCAATCTTATCCAAGCATTCCTAAGGTCCTATGCCCAACCAGGGATTGCGGTCGATCAGGAAGCCGGTGCTAAACTGCGTGCAATGAACCAGGATGCAGCAAGCGTCGAATTCCTGAAAACTGAGTTGGAAACCGGCATCACGTTTGCCGACCTCGCGCTATCGGCCAAGCACGAGGATAAACTCGAACGGACCAAAGCCAATGCGCGCAAAGCGTACGATACTGCACTCAGGTTTATGGAAAAGCTGAAACCGGAAGATGCAGCCGAGTTAGAGGTCCGCCTCAAACATCTCGTAAGCAAACTTCGACAATTAGGCGAATCCGTTTAGCATTTTCAATTCTGCTCGGTCGTACTTTGCCGTTTCTACCGTGAGCCTAAGGTGCTGGATTCGCAAAGCGGCAGACGCCGCACGTAGAGCGTGACATTCTTCGCGCAGTGCCTTGGATAGATGGCGCACGGCTGCTGAAAATCTAACGGTCAAACCATTGCTACGCTGCCTGTTCACCGCTTGCTTGCCTCCCTCGGTTCGCTCGAAGGTGATGCCACCAATACCACGCAACGGCTACTGCGAGCAGCGCAAGGATTATCCAACTTAGGTGTTTCAGTGCCGATTCGAGTGACGGACCAAGAAAATATGCCAGCACTACGATGGTCGAAACCCATGCCATCGCTCCTAGCGCATTAAAAAGCAAGAATCGGCGCCAGTGCATTCGCAGTATGCCCGCCAATGGACCGGCGAGGACGCGCAGAGCGGCAATGAATCTGGCGAAGAAGATGGCCACAGCTCCGTGCCGCTCTATCAATTTCTCGCCGCGACGAATGGTCGCCGGCTCGACGTGAAACACGCTTCGGTAGCGATCGAGCAGGGGACGGCCACCGTAGCCTCCCAGGAGATAACCCAGATTATCGCCCATCGTCGCAGCAACAACGGCAACCACTCCGACGTACAGTACATTCATCTGATGCCGCGTGCTTGCCTGAAATGTCGCCAGAATCAGAATGGTTTCGCCGGGCAGAGGAACTCCGGCGCTTTCCATCAACAGTCCGAACAGGACTGTCCAGTAGCCGTAGTGATCGAAGTAATAATTCAGATGCGCTGAAACCCAGTGCCCCACTGCATGTCTGTTGCTGTCGCCAAAGCATGGGTTGTAGGTACGATTTCTGAGCAGCAGTGCTCTCCGACAGTGCATCAAGGTGTGCATGCGTGTTTCAGTAGTCCGCGCGGCGATCGGAACGTGGTGGTCACATATCACCCCGGCAGCAGCAGCAATGGTTCTTTTTTGCGGTTTCAGCATCTCCCCCGCATTAGCTCAGTCGTCAGAATCCGGGTGTGGGTTGTCAGCCTCTACGCATCAGGTACTCGGACACGCTGATCAATTGCTGCACGGAATCAAACATCTACCAAGGGCGGCAATCCGCCCAGAAAACCTGAAATGGGAATTACCAATTGGCTTAGCAACGGGACTACTGATTGCAGAAGCGGATCAGCCGGCTGCAAACCGGATCCAGTCCAAATCGTTCCAGAATCTTGCCGGTCGCTGGTCCGATGCCGGTCTCGGTACCGAGATCGCCGCAGGCGCTGCGACCTGGGGAGTCGGCTGCATCGAACACAAACCGTCTTTGCGCGACAACGGGCTGACAGCGCTAACAGCAATGGGCGCGGCCGGAACGTTCGATCTTGCTCTCAAGCTCGCCTTTGATCGGGAGTTTCCTTTCAAGCCGGGCAGTCAAGGAGCTTTTTGGGCAGGAGGTCGATCGTTCCCTTCAGGACATGCAGCGACAAGTTTCGCATTCGCCGCCGCCATTGCTCACCGATATCCCCACAATCGATGGGTCAAGTGGGGCGTCTATAGCTTCGCGAGCGGCGTAGCGCTCTCACGTTATCCGGCGAAACGACACTACCTGTCTGACATACTCGTCGGCTCAACTCTTGGATACCTCACCGGAACGTATGTCGCGGAACACTGAATGGAGAATTAACTGACTGCAACGAATCCGAAGCGCACCTGCGAACACCGCGCAGAGCGCGGCACGCGCAGCTTGTCTTGATGCGAAGAAAGCGTGATCCCACCCAGTTTCAAATTGGCTTCGATCGGAAGCCGAATAAGACGGTTGACGAAGGAAGAGTTGCCCTTCGTGTTATATTCGCCTAGTATATCGTATGGTGTCTAAGCGTAGGCATGTATCCACTTTTGCACAGGGCAAAGGTCTTGGATTTCCGTTCGACTCCGCATACGATGCGAATACAAACGAGATGAGCACTCGCAACTTATTCGCCCAGGATTACGCTCTTCGGTTGCCATGCTCACGCAGGTCTTGGCTTGACCGCCTGCAGGATCTCCACGCACAGACATGGAGTGTCGTCCGAGACACTGGAAGCGAGCCGAGACATCATTTGTCTGACGCGATTACATACGTGAAGTCTGACGTTCTCCAGTGGCTGTCTCGGCTGCCTGCCAACTCCATTCACGCTGTGGTCACAGATCCCCCGTATGGAGTGGTCGAGTACGACGAGAAAAATCACTCGAAACTGCGCGGCGGTAGAGGCGGAGTGTGGCGTATACCGCCATCGTTTGATGGAGCGAAACGTCGGCCCGTTCCGCGATTCACTGTCCTCTCCAAGGATGACATTGTGAATCTTCATGGTTTTTTCAGTTCGGTCGCAAGCGGTCTGCTGAAGGTGCTTGTTCCTGGCGGACATGTGTTTGTCGCCTCGAACCCGCTTATATCGACGATGACCTTCCACGCATTTATTGAGTGCGGGTTTGAGAAGCGCGGCGAAATCATCCGCCTTGTTCAGACACTCCGAGGCGGAGACCGCCCGAAAGGTGCAGAGGAGGATTTTCCCGAGATCTCGGTGATGCCGAAATCATGTTGGGAGCCTTGGGGCGTGTTTCGAAAGCCACTCGAGGGCACGGTGGCTGAGAATCTCCGCAGCTGGGGTACCGGTGGTTTGCGACGGATTTCAGAGGAGGAGCCTTTCAAAGATGTGATTCAGTGCTCGCCGACGCGCAGCACCGAAAAGGAAATTGCTCCTCACCCATCGCTAAAACCGCAGCGATTTTTGCGAAAGTTAGCGAGAGCCGCACTTCCGCTCGGAATCGGAATCATCTACGATCCGTTTGCAGGGTCGGGATCAACTCTAGCCGCCGCGGCCGCGATGAACTTGTGCGCGCTTGGGACCGACTCTGATACTGAATACTTCGCTATGGCGAAACGCGTTTTTGAGCCTCTCTCCAGCCTTTCGGTTCTGCACTACGAATGAGCAATATCGCCGTCGCTCGCAATCAGCCAGATCCAAGAAAGTTCAACGAGAATGCGAGTTTGCCCTACGAACTCCGACTCAAAGACTTTGAACTGGCAATGCAAGACGTCTATGACTTCTTCTATGACGTGAACCTCCTTCTTCTCAGCAAGGGATTGCAGCGCCTTGACGAGATGCTCAGGCCGGCGATCATGTCCGGGCTTCTCTCTGACATGCTTTCCGCGAGCTTGGCGAAGCATTCGCGCTCTCTTGTTCAGAATCGGTACTTCAACGGACATCCCGATCTCCTGGTGCAGGGAATTTATCCAGATGACTCCACTAAAGCCGGTACAGAAGGTGTGGAGATCAAAACAACACGCAAGGTAGGAGGCGCTGTTGACACGCACGGAGCGCGGGAGCAGTGGATGTGTGTTTTTGTTTATGACATTGACAAGGAAACGCAGCCTGTTGTGTCACGACGTGCAATGAGCTTTACGGAAGTTTATATCGCAAAGGTCGCATTGGTTGACTTTCGCAAAAATCCTCGCGGCGAGCTGGGAACTCGAACCGCCACGCTGGACAGGCGTGGTATCGCAAAACTACGGCAAAACTGGGTCTATCTCTTGAGACCAGCGAAACGAGGTTGGCATGGAGCGGTAAGTTGGATTGCTACATTGCGGTGTGATCAAAATCAGCAATAACCCAAATTGGGAATGCTCACGATCGTTCTCGAAAACCGGCTCTCGGCGTAAGACAAGCTGCTAAGCAAACTGCGAAAAGCCGCCCGACCTATGCACTTCACTGTGGGCCTGCCCGGAGATGTTCAGTCAAATATCGGGCCAGCAGATGATACAAATGCACTGTCGTGCCCGGGCCTTCATTGATGCTGTGAGTGCGATCGGGATAGGTCATGAACTCGAATGGTTTTCCGAGTTCGATGAGCTTATTCACCAGCAGCTCCGTTCCTTGATAGTGAACATTGTCGTCGCCGGAGCCGTGCACAATCAGCAGATGGCCTTTTAGTCCTTCCGCGAAGTTAATTGCCGAGCCCTGCTTATAGCCATCTACGTTGTCTTGGGGCAAACCCATGTAGCGTTCCTGATAGATGGAGTCGTACAGGCGCTGGTCGGGAACCGGTGCGACCGCCATGCCGACCTTGTAAAGATCGGGCGAGCGAAACATCAGGTTGAGAGTGTTGGTGCCGCCGCCGCTCCAGCCCCAGACCGCGACGCGATCCAGATCGACAAAGGCGTCTTTCGCGCCGAGCGAACGCAGAGCCTGTGCTTGCTGTTTTGACGAGAGAACACCGACCGCACCGTAGACGGACTTGCGCCAGGCACGGCCGCGCGGCGAAGGAGTGCCGGAATTATCGAAGCTCACCACCAGGTATCCGAGCGACGCGATGTAGCGATGGAAGAGTTCGGGATTGCCGCCCCAGCGATCGAGCGTGGTCTGTCCCGCTGGTTCACCGTATATGTTCACCAGCACCGGATATTTCTTCGAAGGATCAAAGCCAGGTGGCTTCATCATCCAGCCGTCAACTACGACACCGCCGCCGGCATCGACTTTGAAGAACTCTACCGGCGGTGTGAGGAATTGCGCGATCTTTTTCTTGTACTCTGCGCTGTCGCTGCTCATACGTACGAGCTTGTGATCGGGCAGAGAGACCAGTTCGCGCAGCCCAGGATCATTCATGTTGGAAAAAGTATGAAACGCGTACTTCCCGTCAGGCGAAATAATGTAAGTGTTCGCGCCGACGAAGTTAGCTGGAGTAACTCGTACGGGATTGGCCGAACCGTCGAGAGGCGAGCGATAGAGATAACGCTGAGTCGCGTTATCCGGCGACGCAATGAAGTAGAGCCATCCGCCCTTTTCATCGACACCGTCGATCCCGGCGGTATCCATGGCGCCGCGTGTGACCAGCGTTTCATGGCCGCTGCGATCAATCGACCACACGTGCGTCCATCCATCCTTTTCGCTGACGACCAGGAACTGGCGGCCTTCATGAACCGGCTGCGCTTCCGTAAGTCCACCGAAGCCAACGCTGATGAAGGCGTCGTCGTCATCGCGCCACATCTGGTGAACGGCGCCTGAGCCGGCGTCGGCTAACAGGTAATTGTCATTTTTCTGCAGCCGATCGAGTTGCTGGATGAGAAGAGTATCGTCATCGACCCACTGCATACGCGCAATATAGTTCTGGCGAGCATCGCCGGGGACCTCCATCCACTTCACGCTTCCTTTGCCATCGGCATTTACTACGCCGATGCGCACGGCGGAATTTGTGGTCCCTGCCAGCGGATAAGGAACCTGCATCGCCACCGGATACGGTCCGGTCTGCGGATATGGAATGTCCGTTACTACTTCGCGTTCTTTGCCGAGGTAGTACATGAGCGCGAAGTCTCCGACGCCGTGCAGGTCAAATTGCCAGAACGCGATTCGCTTCCCGTCCAGGCTCCAGCGAAAACAGTCGTGCAGGGCCAACTCTTCTTCGTTCACCCAGTCGGAGCCGCCGTTGATGACAAGTTCAGAGCCGTCGTGCGTGAGGCGCTGCATTTCTCCGCTCGCCAGATCTTCGACGTAGATATCGTTGTTCTTCACATATGCGACCTTCGTCGCCTCGGGATTGAACTTGGCGTACATCAGGCTAGCTTCGGGCGCATCTCCACCCAGCTTCTTGAGCTTGCCGCTTTTGCGATCGAGGAACCAGTAGTCTCCGCGAGAATTCGTCCGCCAGACACGCCGAGTATTCGTGAAGATCAGGACGCGTTGGTTATCTTTCGACCAGCTAAGAGTGGAGATCTGCAGCGCGTCCTTTGCGCCTTCAGGCGTGAGTTGCGCTGCTGTGATCAGGACCTCGCGGTTCTTGCCCGTCGCGGTGTCGTACTTTACGACGTCACGCACATGGGATTGGCCTGCCGCTGGTTCCATCGCAATGTAAGATTGGCCGCCGTCGAACCAGCGGGGTGGAGGAGAAGGACGCTCGCTGAATTCACCGCTGAAGATGCGGGTGATCGTGTCCTTCTGAGTTTCCTTTTGAGTGTCCGGCGCGGTTGCAGCTTGCTGCGCGAACGACCGGGCCGATAACGCCAGGATGGAAAGAAATGCACAGCGACGAACATGCTGATTCATCGGACTCTCCGAATGAATTGGAAGAAATGAATTAAAACGAGCGATGGTACGGTAGAGGACCGAACAATGCAATTTCTTCGCGCTCTGGAGTAAATGTCACGCAGCTTGAACAGGGCCAGGCCGCACCGCCTTGCGCGCTGGATCGTTCATGCTATCGTCGGTGTGCAAGGAGAAAATTGACAGCGGTGCCCACTTTTTTATTTCAGTTCCGCCAGCCGAGTGCAGCACGCACATTCTTGCTCACATAATTTTCTATGATCTTCAGATCGCATTGCCTCATCGCTTTATTGTTTTTTGTCTCTTCGGTATTTCCTGGGTTCGCCGCATCGGTGTCGAAAGAGCAGGTGGAGCAGTGGCGCAGGCAGATTCGTGAGGCACTCTTCGTTCCCGATCCGCTGCCGGAACTCAAGCCGGAAACGCACGGTAGTTTTTCACCGACGCCCGGTGTCGTTGGCGAGCGC
>DATEMI010000492.1:0-6947 GCA_035275665.1 Terriglobales bacterium
ACTCGAATGGATACTGGACGTACCCATGATTAGAGTTGAATGCGAAGAAGCTCGCATTGTATAGCCAGCCGACTTTGAGTTGATTGATCAGAGTCGGTGAAATAGTCCAATCAAGCCCAAAACTAACGGTGGCGGCATCCGATTTATTTCCTGCCTGCGACACCGGAGCAAGGTCACTTCCAGGAAACGCAGGAACGGTGTCCCCGGGAGAGGTCCTCATCGTGCGATTCATCGCGAGGTTCATGCGGATTCTGCTGGACATGTTGTAGTCCATTCGCAGCGTAGGGAACCAATAAGTGATCGGCTGTGGAGAAAGAAAATTGAGATTGTTAAGGATTGGATCCGTGGTTCCAGTAACCGTGCCCAGACTTAGCGCTTTATTGATCTTTGCTTGTTGGGCGGCAATTGTACTGTTCACAACCGTTGGTATGTTTGTACCGTTATTTGTGTTGTAGGTGCCCGCAACCTGGAATAGGTTCACCGTGTGGCTTACGCCATTTGCAACGTATGTGTAGTTGCCTGATTGGGCACTTGGCGAGAGTACGAACGTTAAGCCTGTTGCGCTGCCCGGCTGGCGCGAGGTCGCGAGACTGGCAAAGAAGAAAAGTTTGTCCTTGATTACCGGCCCACCTACTGAACCGCCAAACTCATTGAGGATCAGCCCCGGACGCTTTAGACCGCGCGCGTCGTTGCTCCAACTGTTCGCATTGAGATAAGCATTGCGGAAATCCTCATACACCTGTCCGTGAAAGGCATTGGTGCCACGCTTGGTAACAAAACCGACCTGCGTAGCCGATTGTCCGAAGCCCTGGTTCTCGTCCATCTGGTCGGTCTGGATCGTCATCTCCTCCATGTTTTCCACGCGAGGCTGAATGGAGGAGCTTTGATTGCCGCTGAACTTCATGCGGCTTGGGCTGCCCACTGTACCGTCCACGTTGTTGCCTTGGGCGTAGGTAGGCTCGCCGTTCCACATGCCAGTTCCACCACCGCCAACATAGCCGGGACTCAGGCGCGCGAGCTGAGTCAAATTGCGGCCTGCGAGAGGCAAAGTCTGAATCTGCTTCGGGTCGATGACGCTACCGATCGCGTTGTTGCTGGTTTCAAGCACCGGCGTGGCAGATTCCACCTGCACGGTTTGCACTTGCGTACCAACGACGAGCTCGATGCGAATATCCGTCGTCTTAGTCGCCTGCACTACTACATTGGGAACTTGCTGCGCAGCAAAGCCCGTGCTGTTGACTTCGAGCCGGTAATTGCCGACTGAGAGGTTGGGGAAGCTGTAGGTTCCGCCGTTGCTCGTCTTCCCGACGCGCGTGTCGCCGCTGGCTGGATCCACCAACCTGACTTCGGCACCGGGCACTACCGCTCCCTGCGGGTCGGTGACGGTTACATTTACAGTTCCTTCGGTGTGCTGGCACCATGCAAACGGGGTGCCAGCAGCCATAACGAACAGAGCGGCGATACCGCAAACCCAGGCTCTACGCAGAAGCTGAAGCGTCATAGTTCCTCCTCGCAAAAAAAGCCGGATCTCCCGTTTCGGGCTGCCTGTGGCCGGGAGACCAGGGAAAGTGACAGGCCGGAGAGCGCACGCAGCAGAGGAGACTGGCGAGTTGCTGAAAGCGCTTTCATAAATGGCTGCAAGTCTGCCGGAAATGCTTCGACAGAAGCGTAGGCAGTTTTGTATAAAGAATCCAATCCTCTTGTCAAGGCATTATTAGGCGAAATTTTCGGCCCATGGGATGAACCGGAGCTTAGACCAGAAAAAGCCAATACACGACACGGAGCTCACGGCTGGCACGGATTACACGGATAAAGCCAAAGAGAGTCGTTTGTATCCGTAAAATCCGTGCGACCGTGCGTTGGTTTGGTGTTGCTCTTGGTTGTAGCCGGAAGCCGCTACTCCGGTCTACGCACTGGATTTGCCTCAACCAGCCGGCGCTGCTCGGTGAGTTCGCGCTGGGCAGCCGCTTTGTTGCCGGCTCGCGAGTAGGCGGTGGCTAGCTGGTAGTGTCCGGCGGGATCGTCGGGCTGCATCTTCGTGTAGCGCTCGAGCGGAGGTATCGCTTCCTGAAATCGGTTGGCGGAGTTGAGCGACATGCCCAGCGCGAGAAATGCTTCGACGAATCCCGCGTCGAGGTTGGCGGCACGCTGGAAATGTTCGATGGCGGTCGGCCAGTCGGCGTCGCGGCGTGCGATTTCGCCCAGGGCAAACTCGGCTGCCGAGTTGTTCGGGGCTACCTTCAATTCTTCGTCGAGTTCCTTTTTCGCCCCTTCGGTCTGCGGCGGATTTTTTTCCAGCAGGAGACGCGCTATGCGGAAGTGCAACTCCGGCAGCTTCGGATTCTCCGCCAGCAGTTTGCGATATTCGGCAATAGCTTCGTCGCCCTTGTCCTGCGATTCCAGTGCCTCAGCGTTCATCTTGCGCACCTGTACCGAATTGGGAGCGGTCGCGGCAAGGTGCTCAGCGGTCTCGTTGGCTAGTTGAGAAAGATAACGCGCGGAGGTGTAGGCCGCTTCGGGGTCGTCGGGAAACTTGCGAGCGAGAACGGCGAGAAGTTCGAGGGCGTCTGCGCGGTGTTGCAGCGTCATTGCACAACGCGCGCCCGTGAGCGCGGCGCGATACTTCAACTGTTTGTCTGCTCCCAGGGCGGCTCGCTTCAGGGCGGGGAGAGCCTCGGCACAGCGTCCGTGATCAGCCAGCTCGAGGGCCTGCTGAGGAGAAAGCGCTTTATGACTAGCGGATTGCCCCCATGCCGCCGCGCAGAACAAACCGATCACCAGGGCCATCGGAACAAAATTCTTCATGACGTGCCCCGATTATAGCCAGCGGCTCAGGGTACCTTGAGATCAAAACCCCAGGGATTCCATGAATGCAATGCGGCTCACCGATCCAAAATATCAAGAACTTTTCCATGTGATCCGTAATATTCATGTGACCGCGGCGGTTTTTCGCTCGGATAATATTCCTCATACTCCTCATCAAAGGTTCAGACTTGTCGGTGCGGCAAAAACCAGAGCTATCCCGTAGAGATCTGCTGAAATTTCTCGGGATATCGTTCCTGATCAATCCTTTCGAGCAAGTATCCCGGGCTAGTGCAAACAAACTCACGTTTAGTGACGTGACCCGCGCTGCCGGAATCGATTTCAAGCACGATAATGCCGCGACTGCCGAGAAATACCTGATCGAAACCATGGGCTCCGGTTGTGGATGGATCGACTATGACCAGAACGGGCTGCTCGATCTTTATCTGGTGAACAGTGCGCCTACGAAGATCTATAAGCCGCCGCATCCGCTACGCGGCGCGCTCTATCGCAATAATGGTGATGGAACGTTTAGCGACGTAACAGCAAAAGCTGGCGTCGGGGCTGAAGGTCTTTTCGGGATGGGAGTCGCCGTGGGCGACTACGACAACGACGGCTTTCCCGATCTGTTCATCTGCGGCTATGGGCGATCGATTCTCTACCACAACAACGGTGATGGCACCTTTACCGATGTGACGCAACACGCAGGCGTCGAAAACTTGGGCCGCTGGGCGTCAAGCGCAGCTTGGTTCGACTACAAAAATGACGGCCATCTTGATCTGGTGATCGCCAACTATGTCGATTGGTCTCCGGAACACAACTTCTGGTGCGGCGACCGCGGTCCGGGAATGCGAAGTTATTGCCATCCTGACGTCTATCACGGGCAGCCGCCCACTTTGTATCGCAACAACGGCAACGGCACGTTTACCGACGTGAGCAAAGAATCGGGACTCGCGGCCAAACCGGCCAATGGACTGGGCGTGATCACTTTTGATTATGACAACGACGGCTGGCAGGACATCTTCATCGCCAACGACTCGATGCCCAATTCCCTCTTCCACAACAATGGCGACGGCACCTTCACCGAGCTTGCCTACATCGCCGGAGTCGCTGTGAGCAACGACGGTCTTCCCGAAGCGGGAATGGGGACCGACGCCGCCGATACCACGGGGAGTGGGCGGCTGGATATCGCAGTTACTCATCTCGACACGCAGCTAGCGCGCGTCTACCGTAATCTCGGCAAAGACGGCTTCGAGGACCAAACCCTGCGCTCGAAGATCGGCTATACCACCTTTCATATGAGCGGCTTTGGCTTGCGCTTCATGGATTACGACAACGATGGCGCGCGCGATCTCTTCATGGCGAACGGCCACGTGCTCGACAACATCGAGCGCTACCACGCGGAGAGTCGTTACGCCGAACCTAAGCTGATGTTTCGCAATCTTGGCAATGGCACATTCGAGAACGTAAGCAATCAGCTTGGTCGGGGCTTCGCGGCAGATCGCGTCAGCCGCGGCGCCGCAATTGCTGACTATGACAACGATGGCGATCTCGACATTCTCGTCAGCAACAACGGAGGTGTTCCCCAACTTCTGCGCAACGATGGCGGCAACGCCAATCACTGGCTGGAACTGTTCCTGATTGGAACTCGTTCGAATCGCGATGGTGTCGGCGCACGCGTGAAACTCGTTGCGGGCGATCTGGTCCTTTATGACCAACGCAAAGGCGGCATGAGCTACCAGTCAGCGCAAGATCCGCGCCTGCATTTCGGATTAGGCCAGCATTCAAAAGTGGATTCTCTTGAAATTACGTGGCCCAGCGGCGCTGTGACCAAATTGCAAAACCTGAAGGCTGATCAAATCATCGCAATAAAAGAAGGTACTGGAATTATCGAGAAGTCGTTCCCCAGTTTCCGGACGATATAACGAAAAAGTCACCGAAGGCCAGCCGACCGTCGGCCGGTTTTCCCAATATCACAAACCGGAACTCAACATCGCGTTGGAACCATACAGATGCTCGGCAAAAATTAAGGTGCCGTATGAGTGAACCGAGATCATTTCGGCTGTTCGCGTCGATTCAGACTCGCTCCCGCAACCGGCTTTCGTTCTCCCGGAGTAGAACTAATTTTCTCTGCCTGCTCGCGATTGAGCTGAGCCAGAATTGCCAGCATCTGTTGCGCTTTTTGCACGTCACCGTGCTCGCGATATGCGGCGGCTAGTTGAGAATAAATTGCCGGATTGTGAGGAGCGAGCGAGCGCGCCTGCTCAAGGCGCGAGATCGCTTCGTTCAGATGATGAGAGATTAACTCGAGCTTCCCGAGAGCGAGCTGCGCATCGGAATAGTTAGGCCGCAGCTTCACCGCCTTGATCAGCGCCGATTCGGCTTCAGCAAATTGTGACTGATCGGGAGTAATGCCCGATCGCAACAATCCTTCTCCCAAAATGGTCAGCAAACGATAGTCCTCATGACCAGCGCTGATGCCCTCGCGAGCCGAGCGAACCGCCTCATCAACTTTTCCTGCTAGCAGGTTTTCCTGGGCGGTGGCAAGATATCCGATGTCGCTGCTGGATCCGAACTTTCTTACCAACGCGAAATCAGACTTCGCTGCGTCAAATTCGTCGAGTGACGACAAGAACATAGCGCGCTGATAATGCAAGCTCGCAGAATTGGGAAAATGCTGCAGACCGAGTTCGACTACGTCGAGCCCAAGATCGTAGTTCTGGCTCTCGGTGCATGCGTCTGCCACAAAAGCATAGAGTTTCTCGTTATCAGGAGTTAAAGCTGCCGCGTGCTGTAATGCATCGAACGCTGCTTTAGCGTTTCCCGCTCCTACGTAGGCCTGGGCGAGAAGATTCTCGACCTGCGCGCTCTCGTGAGTGCGGCGAAGCTCCGTGAGGATCGGAATCGCTTTCGCATTTTGCCGAGTGGCTACATAGCAAAGCGCCAAATTAAATTCAGTCGCGTACCGATTTGATACTTCGTTTTGTGCGGCCAGCAGGTGCGGTATGGCTTCCTGGAATTGTCCAGAGCGAGTGAGCCGCGTTCCGAGTTGCAGTTCGGTCTCGGCGGCACTGTTGTCCTGGGTTCGACCGGGAAAGATTAATTCTTGGGAACCAAACGAGGTGGGGATCAGCAAACATGCGATCGACAGCGCAAGAATGGCCGTCCTCGTCGGATGATTATGCTGTTGGACGGACCATCGCATTAAGTCCACTTCCCTTCGCCTTCGACGATGGTGATGTAGCGGTCGATTGGAACATTGGTAAATCGTTCCGTCTTGCCGCTGGGCTGCGGCCATTTGATTTCGAGCCAGTCAACCTTCTTTTGCTGACCCAAACCAAGGACCACGCGCGGATCATGCGAAGAGAGAAATCCCCCTCCACCCACTTTCCAGACTTGGCGCTGTAAGTCTCTGGCTCGATAGGTAAGCTTCGCTCCAATCGCGTCGATGTTCGCTTTCTTGCCAATCAGGCGCACTCCGAGCCAGTGGTTCTGAGTTCCGGCGTTGTTGCGAAGGAGAATGGGTGCGCCGTCATTGACGGAGACAAGCACATCGACTGATCCGTCATTATTGAAGTCGCCGATTGCGAGGCCTCGCGCCGCAAAAGATTTGGAAAAAATTGGGCCGCTCTCGAGACTGACGTTCTTCCACGTTTTCCCATCATTATGAAAGACGAGCATAGGCTCAGAGTAAGTCACGTTGGAAATGCGGCGATTAACCATGGTGTCAGGATGGCCATTGCAGATAAAGAGATCGACGTTGCCGTCATTGTCGTAGTCGATGAACTTAACTCCCCAGCCGCTTAAGAACTTCGTATCCTTCGCAATGCCGGCAGAGGCGGCTACGTCGTCGAAGGTTTCATCGTGATTGTTGCGATACAGCGAGAACATCTCCTGATCGACATTTGTGACAAACAAATCGAGCCAGCCGTCCTGATCGAAGTCGCCGGCATCGACTCCCATTCCGGAACGCGCGAGTCCCATCACGTTGTAAGCGACTCCTGAGAGCGCTCCTAAGTCTTCAAATTTGCCTTTGCGATTAGCAAAGAGGAAATTCGCGATCTTATCGTTGCTGACGAACAGATCCATCCAGCCATCATTGTTGATGTCGGCGGCAACTGCTCCCCAGCCTTTTGCCGCTTGCA